>CAIXSC010000048.1 GCA_903921945.1 uncultured Planctomycetaceae bacterium | reverse complement strand
AGGTCGGCGTACAAGGCGGCCGTCCAGGCCGGAAATGCAGGCGCTGCGCACAGCGCCGCGGCGGCGATTGTCGCGGCCCGCTTGCCACCCAGCATTCCCGTGACGCCAATCACGACTCCGATCGTCGCGAGCGCATACGAGTAGGAATTGGCGAATGCGGCTGCGAGATCGAATGGAGCGCCGCCCCATGTCCAAAAGCGCGCCGTCGTCAACGGCACGAGCAGCGGATAACCCGGGTGGGAGTACGTGGTGCTCAATCGATCGGTCCAGGATTCGCCGCCACGGAAGAGGATCACCGCCTTAGGGGTCCACATCTGCCATGCGTCCCAGTAGCCATGAGGCGCCTGGGTCCAGCGGAGTATCGGCAAGGCGATCAGCACCCCCGTGGAGACGACCAGCGACAGGGTGAAAAGCCAGTCGACCCAAGCCGGTTCCTGTTGGTCGCGGATTGAACTGGAGGAGGAAGCCGCGCCCGCGAGCTCGCCCGCCTGCGCGATTTCGTGGGCGAATTCTTCCTGTTCGCGAGCCGTGCGTTTGCCGCGTGCGACGAGCAATGCGATGGCCGCTAAGGCGAGGATCGTTTCGATCACCAGCGCGGGAACCAGCGATCGGACGAACAACAGGCTCGCGTAGGCGAAGGTGCTGTGGAGCGACAGTCCCAGACCGAGACCCAGCGCGAGTCGCAAGGCAAGCTCAAAGCCAACAGCAGACCGCGTGTGCCTCGTGGATTCGAACGTCCGCGAAATCCGTCGTGGATGGACAAGTTCCACCACGGCGAAGCCGGAAACTAAAGCCAAAACCAGCGGAATCGCCAACATTCCATGGCATCCTTTGCCGTTTCGCGGCGGAAGGGTCGCGTCCACGCGAGTCCCTCCCGCCGGACTTTGACGATTCGTCACGATCGCCGATTTACAAGGCCTTCGGCTTCCTGCTGGATGCACTGTAATTTTCCCCACGACCGCTGCAAGGTTTGCCGGGACGGCCGGTAGTTACTGGCAGAGAGCTTGGCGGCGCGTTGCTGGCCCAGCGAAACACCCACGTGTCCCGCCTTGCGGGAACTTGCCAGGAGAATGTCCATGTCACACCCGTTAAATCGTGCACCAATCGCCATGGGCCACGCCCCCTCACGCCGCCGGCCGCTTCCTTTGCGAATCGGCAGGATGTTCGCCTGCATCGCCGTCGCACTCATCGCGTTTCTGCGGATCACGCCGGCGGAGGCACAGACGGAGCTCTACGTCTCCGGGACGATGCACATCGAATCGAGCCCCGCGCGCTGGCCGGATCCGGAGGCACTCGTCGAATTTTTCACTCGCGCGACGGCGGCCGGCCATAGTTCGGGGCGAGCGACCGGCATGCGTTGGTCGATCGGGGCGGATATCGGTTGGCTCCGCAACGAACCCGCCGCCGCCGCCGTGATCGCGGCTACCGAGGATCTTGGGGTGGAATGGGACATCCATGCCCACAACAGCGTGGATCGTCCGGAATGCTATGTGAAGATCCGCGACTTTGGCGGCACTCCGAACCGTGTCGTTTCGGGATTGATGGTCTCGGAAATCGACGCCCTGCGCCGGCCGCTGACCGCGTCCGACGGAACGCGTTGGGGGGCCGCGGTGCTGTGGGGTTTGGTCATTCGAGCGGGTCATGATCCGGGCGCCGATGACCGGGCCTTCGGCGTCTGGCGGCCGCGTAACTCGACGGATTGGAAGCGACACGCTCCGCTCGGTTCATTGATCGCTGTGGGAGGCGGCGGTCGAACGCTCGACAGCACCACCGATTTCGCACTGCGGTTGGCCGCTGGCACTGCGGGACGCGGAGAGCCGATTTCGAGTGCGACGATCAATGTCGCGCCAGACACACTCAAGGTGGTGAACACCACGGATGGTATCGACGAGATCGAGGCTTGGGCGGACATGATGGCGTTGCTGCCTCATGTGCAATGGGCCACGATTCGTGAAACGGCAACCGATTGGGTTGCGGCCGGCGGTGTTCCATCGCGTGTCGAATGAGCGACAAGCGGAGCTGT
>CAIXSC010000047.1 GCA_903921945.1 uncultured Planctomycetaceae bacterium | reverse complement strand
GGCTGGACCCCCTCGAAAGCGACGCAGCAACTGGCCGTGTGGCTTGATCGACGGCTCGGCGCGGCCAGGCCATCTTGGCCGCTCCACGACACGAAAGGCGATGACGACCGCTTGCCGTTGCGGAGTGCGCACCGAGGACGTGGCGCCGAGTGTCAATGGTGGTTGCGTCGCTGGCGGAACTTTGATCGCGGCGGCGAGCGTGCGGAAAGGCACACTTTGCCTCGCCGAAGGGACGACTTCGAAGTCTTGCCCGAAGCGGACATCTTGAGACCGCTGCTCTTCCATGAAGGCGACCGCCACGGAAGGCGGCGGCTGGCTGTTGCGCGTCACGTGGCAGGCGCCAACACAACGGATCATTTGCGCCTCTGCGAATCCCTGGCAGACGGTTTTTCGGATGACAAGACGATCGCTCAACTTCCGCATTTCTCGCGTCTCGCCGATGCGGGAATGTCGGCGATGGACCTTGTGGCGAGTTCCCTGCGGTCTGCTCCGAAGGTGAAACTTTCGGAAGTGGCTGCAATGCCGGGTGCGGCGGCGGTGTGCGCGGAATTGCTGGACGCGGCCAAGGCCTGGCGGGGGCGACCCGCGCACCCCATTCGCCACGCCGAGACGGCGGACCGACTCGCGGAGGCGATCAGCAGCGCACGGCCTGTGGAATGCCTTGAAGCATTGTTGCGGTATCACGAGATCCACGGTGGCGGATTACGCTGGTTCGTTGTTCGCGATGGAATGGTTGAGCCGCGCACTCCATCGCGGGGCGGCGCTTCAAGTTATCGCTTTCGGCTGCGGTCGCTTTGTCGCCTTGCTGTGCAATGTGGCACGATTGAAAGCATGCCCGCGATAGGAGAGGCGGGTGAGGATCCCGGCGATAACGCGGCGGACGACAGCGATGAATGACACGGATTTCGCTTGGGAATCGTTATTGAAAACAGATGCTCCAGCTGGCAGCCCGCTTAAGGCGGCGTTGTTCACGACTTACGAGCGCGTGGACGAGCGACTATTCGTCGAGCATTTGCTGCCGGTGTTTCTCAAGCTGAGTCGAGAGCCAGACGGTGAAGGACGGGAACGGCAATACTTCTTGCTAGAACTTGACCAGCACTTGAAACGGCTGCATGACCAGATCGTCGTGGTATCGTCGGCGGTCTACGACGAGTTACCCGGTGACGAATCGGAAATCGGTGCCACGTACGGCTGGATCTGGCGGTCCATTCGACATCTAACGGTAGGGCGACTGGGCAAGGCGGTTCAGCATGCCAAGCTTTGGATGCTCCATTGGGGCGGCACAGACGCCGACAAGGGCGAGTATCTTGAAATTGTCGTCTCCTCGGCCAATCTCACCGGTGACGCACTGAAAGGACAGATGCAGGCGGCCTGGCGCGCCTGCCTTTCCCTTCAGTCGCAACGGTCCACCGAACGTCTTTCCAAATGGGGCGTGTTGCCACGCTTTCTGGCCGAATTGGCCAAATCGGCGGGGGATGAGGAGCGATTGAACTCCTTTGTGGAACTGCTGGCACGCGCGGTTTGTCCAAACGATGTGACGTTCATCGCCAGCGTGCCCGGCACCCATACGCGGCAAACACTTCGGACCACGCCATGGGGGATTGCCGGACTGAACGGGATCGCTCCGTTGGGCCGCGGCACGGTCGCTGCCACGATCTTCTGTCCATTTGTTGGTGCTTGGAACAGCGAGGCGCTGCGTCTTTGGTGCGAACGCTTCGAGGGCGCCCCGTCACGGCTTCGCTTGATTTGGATTGATCGCGACCACCTATGGGCTATCGGCCAACGGTGGCTACTGCCGGCAGCTTCCCTGGACGCGATCAGGGAATCCGGCGGCACTCTGCTCCATCTTCCTAACACCGGCGAAAGCACCACCGCTTTCCGCTTTCATGACAATCACCGCGGCCCCGATCCTCGGTGGAGTCACGCCAAAGTTTACATGTTCCAGCGAGGCCGATCCCGACGCTTGCTGGTGACGTCCGCCAACTTCAGCCCCTCAGCCTGGGGCAGGGAACATGCCGACGGATCAATCACCATCGAGAACTTCGAACTTGGAGTTTGCACCCCTGGTGCGACGTGGCCCTTGGACCAACTCGGTGAACTCGATCCATCGCGGGCGTTCATGGTATCGGGGGTCTCGACCCAGACGTCGAGCGCGCTCAGTTGGGCTCGCGCGATTTGGGATGGCCGAACGGTCCATCTCGAATGTCGATGCGCACGTGACGTGGATTTACGCGGCGCAGTCCACGATGGCGTTGTCTGGACGGAGGTTTCCGGTTGGAGACGTGCCGAAACTGACGGTGACTGTCGATGCGCGGAAGTGCCTTGGACTTTCGTGGATCGAGTGCCAATCTTGGCGCGGTTGACTTGGGAACAGGGGAGCCTCCTCGTGCCCGTCTTCGACGAACATCGCTACTCGATCCAAGGCAATTCGCTTCCTTCCGAGGTGGACGCCGATTTGGCACAGGCGATGTGCGACGAGCTGCTGTTCGAGAGGTACGGCGGTCCGGTTGCGGACGCCTTGGACAACATCGCTGGGGAATTCGTGGATTCGGCGATCGCGGAGAGCGAGTGGTCCGCACAATCGGTTGAAGCGATCGACGCGGATGGCGCCGCGGAAAGAATCGCGGATCCAAGCGAGATGGAAAACGACAGCATTGCGGCCGCCGAGAGTTACGCCATGCCCGCCTTGGAATGGGCACGACACTATTTGCGCATGGTCGACAACTGGTTATCACGCCTCCAGCAAGCCCAGGACACACACGAATGCCATTCCCTTCGCCAGGATGGCGAATCCCTACAAGCAGCCTTTCACCGACAGGCAACGCGGGAAGGGGCTACGAAGGTGTCACGAAGCATTGGCGCGAAACTTGCCGCTGAGGAAATCGCCATCTTGCTACAGCTTTCGCCGAGGGAACTATGACGCCACTCAGGCCTCTCGGGCTCTCGGCCAATCAGTGGCAGTTCCTATCCAAGCCGGATGCTTATGTAAACGCCTGTCCGCAGTTGAACCTCGAAAGCACTCGCCGCCAGTTTCTCACGGCGCGAGATATTCTGGCGCGGCTCAACGGAAGTGTTGGCGCCACGGCGCGCCGCGGCGTCTTGCTTGCGGACGATGTGGGCCTGGGAAAGACAACTGTGGCCGCCCTGGTCGCCTGGATTGTCGCATCGGCAGGCGATCGGCGCGGGGTAAGGATTCTCGCCCCGAACGATGTCATGGTGCGGCGATGGGAGGAGGAGTTGCTCCGGCATGTGGAGCCTCTACAAAGGTGCGCAAGGCATCTCGATGTCCGACACAATCGTGTCAAAGCGCGAAGACTTAAACAGCTTTCGCCTGGCTCCATTCAGATTGTGAAGCACTCCTACGCGATGACGGATTTAAGTTTGGCGTGCGATCTTCTGATCGTGGACGAAGCGCACCGGGCGAAAGGCGAGAAAACGGCTTTTAGCCAAGCCCTGCACCGAAAGAAGAGCAGTTCGGCGCGAGTCTTGATCCTGACGGCTACGCCCTTCAGCATTCGGCTGGATGAGTTAAGACGGATGCTGGTCCTGGTAGGAGCGAATGACACGTCCGGTCCTGTCCGATCGTTTAGCAAGGCCTTGGAAGACCTTTACGGTGGCAGCGCGGCCCGTCCCCCCGAAGTCGTCGCCGGTCTTCTGGCCGACAAGGCGGAGGCCGCCGTCGACGCGCTTGCCGGTTTCGTCATCCGGCATGGAATTGATGACCTTCCCGCGGAGCATTCGTCATTTGGAGGTCGGGAAGACTGGAGTATCGCCGTCCCCGATGTGAGCCCGACGGAACTGGAACTGATTCTGCGGATGGATCGCGCTTTGCGGCTCGCGAAACGCCATGACGACGACTTATCGCAGGCCTCGCACGATCCACGTTTTCACGTCGGTTGGCGGCATTTGGACGCGAAACGCGCCGAGCTGCGGGAAATCGCGTCCCATCTGCCAAAGCACACCCGTGCCGTGATCGAGGCCCATGGTTTCGCCATCGACCGGCTCCGCAAGCAGGTTGGCACACATGCCAAGATTACGGCGGTGACGGACGCCGTGAAGTCGGTTGTTGGGGCGGGAGAGAAGGTTGTCCTGTTTTGCCATCATCATGCGACGGCTCAGGAATTGACCATCCACCTCGCCAAGCACCTTCCCAAAGCCGCGCCGCCGCCGCTCGCCTATCGCGAATGGCGGAATGCCTGGGAAGCCGTGTTGCCGGCATGCACGATAACGAGCGGTTACGAACGGTTCCGAAAGGCATTCGTGGATTGGCTGTGCGAGGACTGTATTCGCGCGCAGGCTTGGAGGTGGATAGTGAGCGAGGGGAGTGCTAGCGATGCCCTTGAGAACGCCTTGCGGTCCACTCGCGGTCGCAATGCGCCGCGGGGGCCGACGATCGCGGACGCGGCGGCACGCTTGTTCAACGCCTTGATGGACTCGCCGTCCAGTCGAGCCGTCCTGAGGGAGGCGGACCGTCGGCCTTTGCCCGGTGCGAAGGGTGGTGGGCAAGTCCTCGGCGTCTGTCGGCCGAGCGAAAATCCGCGCGAGCATTCATGGTTTGTGCCCAATCAGCAGCCCGACACGGCCATCGCCATCTTCAACAGTCCTTTCGGACCCGATGTGCTGGTGGTCACCGACAAGTTATCGGAGGGCATCGATTTGCATCGCTATTGTCGGCATTTGATCCACTACGAGTTGGATCCAAGTCCGATTCGCACCGTGCAGCGCAACGGTCGCCTGCGGCGCGTGAATGGTTGGGCGGCCATGATCGGCCGAGAAATCCGATACGCCTATCCAGCGTTTGGAGGCACTCGCGATTATCGGCTTGTGCAGATCATGAAAAGGCGAATCGATAGCTTTTCGTTGTTACTCGGTGGCGTACAGGACATCGCCGTCGACGACGTCGTGAATGCCGACGAAAGCTGGAGGAACCAAGTGATTCGTCTGGCGAAAAAACGTTTGGCAAACGTCTCCAGGAAGCTCGTCGCGCGCGACCCGAGCGGCGAGTAGCTGGAATCCGTCTCCGCCGCAGCGTCAGGAACCAGGGGCCATGATCGGCCGAGAAATCCGATACGCCTATCCACCGTTGGCAGGCACTCGCGATTATCGGAGTCCATGCAACGGTCGCTGCGTCCAACGCGGCAGCGGCGGGCAAAAAACGTTTCGCGGCGGTGTTGCCGCAACCGGCTTGCCACGCCAGCTTGCTACATTGAGGATCGGCAATGCGGCGAGTCGACCACGGTTTGCGGTTTAAGGGGCTGGGAATGTTTGAGTTTCCGCGTCATCCTTCGCGACGTGACTTGCGACTATTCGGGTTGTTGCTGGGACTGTTCCTGCCCTTGGTTGGTTGGATGGTCATGCGGCGAATGCAGGTCGAGCCGCCGTGGTTGGTATTGGGCGCCGTTTCGGCGACTGCGATGGGACTTGCTGTCCTCGCTCCTAACTCGCTGCGCCTTGTCCATTGGATTTGGCATGCAGCGACGTACCCTATCGGGTCGCTCGTCTCGAAAAACCTGCTCGCCGTGGTCTACTGGGGCGTCGTGACGCCGATTGCCTGCGTGCTCCGCCTGCGTGGCCGCGATTCGCTCGGACGCCAGTTCGATCGCCAAGCCGCCAGCTATTGGACTCGGCACGAACGGCCGGCCGACGTCGCGCGCTACTTCCGACCTTTTTAGCGGGCCAAGCGACTCGCCGCTTTCGCCGTCCCAACCATTCCAGCACCGGTTCCGCCCGGGAGATCCACGACCATGACTTCCCCCGAATCGCTGCCATCGGGCCCTCGGCATGAGTCCGTCGCTTCACCGTCCACGGAGGACGACGCCCGCCGTTTCGCAGCGGCGGCGGAAGAGCCTGCCGGCGGCGGGTTGCTCGCCGACTTCACGGACTTTTTGCGCCACAACAAGAAATGGTGGCTGCTGCCAATCCTGCTCGCTCTGCTGTTGCTCGCCGGCTTGATCCTACTCGGCGGTTCGCCGCTCGCGCCGTTTATCTATCCGTTGTTTTAGCGTCGGAAGCGGGCGGCATCGGGCGCCGTGCTGTGCGGCCATCGGGGTCGACCGGATACTGTCCGCCAAGACGATCGAGCATGGCGGTCATGTCCCCCACGAGCATGCGGACTCGATCGAGTTCCTGGGACGCGAGGTTCTTCGATTCAAAAGGATCTTCGCCCAGTTGGAAGAGTTCATAGCGGGCTCCGCCTGACTGGGCGCCCGGATAATAGTGATAGACCAGTTTCCAATCGCCATCCCGATAGACCGTAAAATAGTCGCTGCGATGCGGCGCGTGGGGATAATGCATGACGAACGGCCGCGCTGTCCGCGTTCCCATGGGGTTGGCGAACAGCGGTTGCAGCGGTTGGCCATCGACGCTGTGGCCCTCGGGTATGGCGAGTTCGGCCGCTGCGAGAATCGTGGGGAAGAGGTCGGTAATGTTCGCCGGTTGCCGTTGAATCGCGTTGGCGACGATCGGCGTTCGGCGTTGCCAGCGATTCGCCGGATTGGGTTTCGCCCAAGCAGCGATCAGCGGGGCCCGCATGCCACCCTCATAATGCGAGCCTTTCTTGCCACGCAGCGGCGCGGCGCAGGCCACTTCGTGCGGTCCTCCGAGCGGCGCATCCGATCCGTTATCGCCAAGAAAGAGCACAAGCGTGTCCTCGGCCACCCCCAGTTTTTCAAGATGGCTCAAGAGATCTCCAAGCGACTTGTCCATGCCTTCGACCAGCGACGCGAACGCTTGGGCGGCCTGCGGCTTCCCCGAGTCCTTGTAATTCCCCGCAAATCGCGGATCGGCCTGGAATGGCGCATGCACCGCGTAGTGCGCGAAGTTGAGAAAGAAGGGACGGCCGTCCCGGACCGCGTCGGCCAGATGCCGTTTCGCCTCGATCGTTAACGCCTCCGTCAAAAACAGTTCGCCGCCATGATACGCGTCAAGATGCGGCACCGCGTGGGTTGGCTGGACGCCGTCAGCCTTGCTCGCCGGCTTGGCCCCCGCGATCGCTCCGGCCTTGGCGTTCGACGGTTCCCCCGCCTTTTCACCGCCATTTTTGCCGGCCTCGCCCGTCGTCTTGCCGCCCGCCTCGCTCGCTGACGTGCCGTCCGCTGTGTTGGCCGCTGTGTTGTCTGCCTTGCCGTCTGCCTTGTTGTCTGCCTTGTTGTCTGCCGTGCCGGCCGCCTTGCTGGCCGACTTTCCGGCCGCATTGTTGGCGGCTTTACCGCCCGTTTTGTTGGCTGCGTTCGCACGACGGATCGCGCCGTAGCCATCCTGGGCGTAGTAGCTGCCGGGTTGGCCGATCGACGCGCCACCGACGTTGATATCAAAACCGAGGTTCCGGGGATCGGCCCCTTCCGAGCCACGCGGGCCAAAATGTCCTTTGCCCACATGGATCGTGCGATAACCGGCCGACCGTAGCAACGCCGCGAGCGTGACATCGCCGCGGCGTAAGCCCCGCCAGTTCCACTCGCGCGGGCCATGGGGCCCGCGGTTGTCGCTGTCGGGATTGATCCAGTTGGTTGTGTGGTGCCGCGCGGCGTTCTGACCGGTCATGAGCGACACGCGCGTCGGCGAGCAGACGCTCATCGCGCTGAATTGGCTGAACCGCGTACCGAGCACGGCCAATCGTTCCATGTTGGGCGTGCGATAGAAATCGTTGAGCGGATAGCGGACCGGTTTGCCCGTCGCGTCGCAGAGGAAGGGCAGGGAGGTGTCCATGACTCCCATGTCATCGACGAGCACGACAACGACATTGGGCCGCGGACCGCCCGTGGGGGTGTCCTCGGCCCTCGCATCCAATCGACCCAGTAACAGGCAGGCAAGGAGCCCGCACACGAGCCCAATCGCGATCCGAAACGCTGTCCATGCGGGGCGAGCGGGCAGCCGGAGATGATGGTTCAAGGGCCGCGCGCCGCCACTATGGCTTGGTTTCATGATCGTAGGGTCCAATCGTATCGTGCGGTCGTGCTCCGTCCCGCGATCGTGCTTCCTGTTACTTCACATTCAGCCAAACGCTTTCCGAGTGGCTGTTGAACTCGGGGGCGTACATGCACTGGATCGAAGCGACTCCCGTTTGGTAGCGGCCCCGCAGTTGCACTCGAGTCGAGTACTCGAAAACGTATGTCCCCTTCGGCAAGTAGTCGATGAAGAAGTGGCTGGCCGTGTCCCGAGTCGACTCGTAGTAACCCAAGCCGTCCTGGTAGCGGTAGCGGCTGAGCACATTGACGGGCTCGGTGCCCGACCCGCGTTGGTCCTTGAGGTGGACGAACTCCATGTCGCGGTCGACCCGCAGTTCAACCCGCACGACCAATTCGTCGCCGACGGTCACCGCGCCGTCCACGACCGGCGCGAGCGTCGGGCCTTTCTTCGACAGCTGCTTGACGAACAGAGTCTTCCGCAATTTGAGCGGAGTGCCGTCGTACGGCGTGACCTTCGACATGTCTTCGAGGTACTGCCAATGGACCGAGCCCCAGGCGACGCCGTCGTCTGTCTTGCGAACGGTGACTCGTCCGAGTTCCGGCTTGATGTCTCCGCCCGTCCGCCGTTCTTCGAAGAAGCCAGTGCCTGCTTCCACCTGTTCCGGACGGATCGGTTTGCCGCCGAGCGAAACTTCGACAAGCGCGTCGGACGCCAGATTGTCGGTGCCGCGAAGCAAGAGGGCGTAGACCGCGTCCGCGGTCGCCTTGGTCGTTTTCCAGTCCTGGGTTTGCTTCTGCTTCAGCAGCCAAACTTTGCAGTCTTCGACCGCTTGCTTGTCACCCATCACCTCGTCGAACAACTCGATCATCATCGCCTGGGTCTCGATCGGCGCTCGATACCACCACCACGAAACTTCGGTGTCACGCCAGAACTTGCCCATTTCCTCCGAAGAAACCGAGCGTTCTTCCATCGAGCGTCCGATCCCCTTGGCCGATACCGGGTCGCCGAACCGTCGCAACGCCAACGCGAGATGGGCTTGCGATTGGCGTTCACCAAGGGCTAGCCAATGGGTCTTGGCTTGGCCGAGCCAGTAGTCCAAAGCCTCCTTCTTTTCCGGCGCGATCGGCTTGTCTTCGAGGAAGAAACCGCGGCAGTACAGGTAGAGAGCGATGGTCGTCGAAAGGTGATTGGCGTTCTTATCCTTGCTCAGACGCACAATGTCGCGATAACTCTGGTCCGCCCAATTGTCCAACCGGTCCAGCGAGCGGATCGCCGGGGCCATGTCGAGTTTCACGCCCAGGTGCCGCAAACGGCCAAAGCCGGTTGTGATGTAGAGCGTGATGTAATCATTCCCGCGTCCGCCCGGGAACCACGGCCACGCTCCGTCCTCCAATTGGGACTCGGCCAATTTCGCCATCAACCGCTGTGTCTCGTCATTGAGCCGGTTGTCGTCGAACAGAATGCCGACGTTGCGGCGGGCTTGGCTTTCCGCTTCCGAGTCGCGGACCCAAGGCGTCTCCTCCAGCATGACCGCCTTGAGATCCTGGTTCTTTGTCAGCGGGCTGTCGAGTGCGGGCGTGCCCTTCCATTGGTCGAACACGCGGCGGATTTTCGGATCGCTGGCCGCGATGTGCCGCGCCAACGCGTTCGCGTAAAGCCGATTGAACGATTGCTCGGTGCATTCATGAGGGAATTCCATCAGGTACGGCAGCGCCATGACCGCGTACCAGCTTGGATTGGACACCATTTGCACACTGAGCGTTTTGTGCTTGAGCGTGTCGGACTGGCCCGATTTCACGAGCCGGTCGAAGACGAACTCCTTGGTCTGTTTGCCACGAATCGGCAATGGCAGCGATTCCGTCACCATAATGCGGCGGGAAAGCACTGGCAGCATACCTTCCTCGCCGTCGGAGACGCGGCTGGTCGCGCCGACCACCTTATAAGTCACGAACGAGGCGTCGTCTGGCACGGTCAACCGCCAAGCGAGTGTCCGCGATTCCTTCGATGGCACATCAAATTCCAATTCAGCGGACGGATTGCCGAACGCGGCATCGACCGATGCGCCGGTACGAGCGTCGGCCAGCGACAGGCGGGCCTTGCCGGTTTGCCGCACGGCGGACTGATTGGAAACTTTGACGGTGAATTCCAGCATGTCGCCTTCCCGAGCGAATCGCGGCGGGTTGGGCTGGACCATCAAGTCCTTCGCGGTCACCGCTTTGTCGGTGAGCAGTCCGCTGCGGAGTGCTTCATCATGCGCGAAACCGAGGAACTTCCATTCGGTGAGAGCCTCGGGAATCGTGAACTCAATCCGCGCCTCGCCGTCGCTGTTGGAAACGAGCGTCGGGAAGAAGAAAGCCGTTTCCTGAAGATTCTTCCGTGCGGCGACCTTCCCGAGGTCCGGACCGGCGGCCGAAGGTCCACCACCCGGTCCCGCCTCGCCATCAGCCGCTTGCTCGGCCCGATCCGCAGCCGCTTTCGCCGCGAAGGTCTCCATGCCGCTGGCGAGTGCCCGTCGTTTATCGACGCTTGCCCCTCCACCCATGCCGCCCCCGCCCCTTGCCTCCATCGGCGCCATCGCCGCGGCCATCGGCATCGCGTCCGCCTCCATCAGCATGCCATTCGCCGCGCCGGGAGCCATGCCGCGCATCATTCGGCTCCGAAGCATCTGGGGCATGAACGCGCCGATCAACTCCGAGGGGAACGCGCGGTACCTCAGCGATTCTCCGCGGAAATCGAGTTGCCACTGGCCGAGCAGATACTGGAGCATCGTCGCCCGGTTATCGAAATCGGAATGGACATTCGAATGATCAACGCGGAACACGCCGAATGAATCAATCCAGCTGTGCGGGGCGAAGACATCAAGCGAGGCATCGTACAAACCGGCCACCAATTCGGCCGCCGCCTTCTTCGCGTCGGAACCGGTGACGACAGCCGTCCACGTCACCTTTTGGTTCGGTTCCAGTTTCGAGACGAACCGCTCCCAGCGGACGGCGAGCCGCTTGTTGGACCACGGCACTTCGACCTGACGCGAGTGCAGATAAGCGCGGTTCTCTTGCACGTGGGTGACACGAATCGTGAACCCGCCCCGCATCGCTTCGGTCACGGCGCGTTTCAAAGCGATCTGCGTCTTGCCCGCTGGCGTCCAGAAACGCTCGACCACTTGGCCGCGATGTTCGAACTCCACGTAGGCACGGCCGCTGTTGTAGCCGGTTCCCCACACCGCCGAGAATTCCTCGCCGGGTTCCACGGTCCACTTCGGAGCCGCGAACAGATCGGGCACTTTCAGTCCGAGTTTGTCGGCGGTTGGCGCGAGGACTCGGAACGGCAATTCCGCCGTAACCAGCTTTCCAAAGGCGTCGCGCGCTTCGTACTTCGCGCGGTAAAAGCCCTCGGCCAACTTCACCGAGGCTTCGGCACTACCCGCCGCCGCCGTGGTGACCCCTTGTTCATGCACCATTGGGCCAAGCGGCCAAGACTCGGGACGCGAAGGATCGGTGGGCGGCGCTTCGCGATCCTGGCCGGCAATGGCGGCGGCTCCGCCCTTTCCAGCAGCGCCTTTTCCAGCGCCGCCCGGGCCACCCACGCTGCGGCCCGCGCCACCCCGTCCGAGTCCGCGGACTGGACGCGGGAACGGCGTCGGCGGTTGGAAATCGAACAGCGACGCGCGCGTCACTTCGGCCGGTTGTTCCACTCGATAGACCTTCAAGACGCCTTCCGCCACGCGCCCTTCGCCATCCAGGGACTCGGCCCGCACCCGGATCGCCACCGGGCGGTCGGTTTGCTGCCATTCGTCGGCGGCCAGCGAGGCGGCCAGGGCCGTGTAGCCGACCGTCACTTGGCGGTCCGCCGACCGCGTTTCGCCGGCGCCGTCCGTGACATCGGCGGACACAGCGAAGGTGAACCGCGGCTCGCTGTCTTCGTCGACCGACAAGTCGGGCTTCGCGGTGAATTGGATCGTGAACGAGCCGCCTACGTCGGTCACGGCGGTGCCGTGCGCGATTTCCTGCGATTGGTCCGGTTGTGGCGGCATCCACCAGCAACGCCAAATCCACCAGTCCGGATAGCGGACGCGGCGCACGACGCGCCACTTCACTTTCGCATTATCGATCGCCGCGCCTGTGTAGGCGGTGGCCTTGCCCTTCAGGGTGACTTCGCGAGCCAACCGCGCCGGTTCGACCGGCGCGTCCAACGACACCTGGAACTTCGGCCGTTTGTACTCCTCCACCCGCACGATAGCATCGCCGGCCGCGCGTCCTTCCACCACCGTGATCCGCATGGCGCCGAGCAACCGGTCGCGCGGGGCGGTGAAGCTTCCGCTGATCGAACCGAAAGCATTCGTCGTGTGAACGCGCCGTTCAACCTCCTTGCCATTCACGTCGACCAGGGCTACGGTCAACGACTGTTTGGCGTACGACGCGTACATGTCCTTTTGCTGGTCCGCGAAGACCGACACACCCTTGTATTGAATGGTCTGTCCGGGACGGTAAATCGCGCGATCGGTGAAAAAGAACGTGCGAACGAGCGGCTCTTGGAAAGCCGGTTGCGCATACGCCCCATAGCTTTGACCGGTTACCAACCGGCGGGCGCCTACCTTGACATCAATCAGGGCGTTGGAATTCACGACATCGTCCAGCCGGAACAGGCCGTTGGCATCCGTCGTCCGGGGCATGCCCACGAGCCGTGGCGCACGTCCCCGGAATTGCCACGTGCGAACCGTGGCGTTGGCGATCGGCTCACCTGTCCGGGCATCCAGGACGAATCCTTCCAGGAATCCAGAGCCATGGAAGTTGCGAACGACAACCGCCAAATCGCTCACCCAGAACTCGGAAAAGCTGATGAGGTTATTCGCCTGGCCGAACTTCGGATCCGCGCTGGCGATCAAAAAGTAGGAGCCGGGCTTCAGGTCGAGGTTCGCGGGCAGTTCGACGGTCCGCATCTGGAAATCTTCGGTCGGTTTCAGCGGTGCGGACCAAGCCAGCGCCGGTGCTTTCGCGAGCAACGCGTTCCGTTCGGGCAAGTCGAGCTGCGACGGCGAGTAGCGGCTCGACATGAGAAACTCGTCCACGTCCCACGCCACCACGCGGAAATGCACCTGTGAGAGGTTGCGATACGAAACACGAATCGAGGGTGGCGGCGCCGTCCAGACGCGTTCCGTGGAAATCTGCAGGTCCCGAGCCTCGATCTGCTGCAGCAGATTGTGGCAACGAACTCCGCCGACACTCTCGGGGAAACGGCGCTTGCCCTCCTGCGCGATGCGGCGAGCTTCCACCCAATCCCCATCGCTATGGTGTTGCGTCGCCAAATGGGCCAAGGCGAGCGATGAGAGCGGATGCTGCGGTTCGGCTTCCGCGACTCGTTTCAACGCCGCGGCGTAGCGGGAATCCTTCTCCTCGCCAACCGCGATGCTATGGCAGTAAACAAGTCGGGCTAGGTCGGCATCGAGCAACGCTGTGCGGTCCGAGTCGCGAAGATGGAAACGAATCAGCTCCTGGTACAGCCGGATCGCCCGCGGCTTGAGCGACTCGTCATCGGCCGGGACCATCGGCTCCCAAGCGACAAAATCGGCCATGGCCGACAGGGCCGGCGAGTCGGCGGTGACTTCAAAAACATCCTCCGCGCCGGTCGATGCCTGTTCACCCGACGCGTAGAACTCGAGCGCGTTGAACGCGACGAAATCGTACAGCGTCGGCCGATGGGCGTCGGAAGCGGTTCCCTTTTCGAGCAGATCGTCATAGGCGGCGATCGGCGTCTTCTTCAGCAATTCGGCATGTCCCAGCGCCTTGGAAAACTGGCCGTCGATCTCCCGCAGCAGACGCGGCAAATCCCAAGTCGTGAAGTCTTCGCTCGGGGCCGATTCGGTCCGGGCACGTTGCAGGAACCGCCAGCGATTCTGCTGGTAATACTGCCAGAACCAGTTCGCGAGAATCGCTTCCATGACTGGCTTCATCTCCGCCGGCGCCTTGGCGATCTCGGCCCGCATCCGCGTGACCTTTTCCTCGGCTTTGCCGCCTTCGATCATCCCCTCGTAGGCGATCGTCTGACCGATCGCCTTAATGGCCTCCGCGTAGCGTTTTTCCCGTAACGCGGCCGCGACAATCGGTTTCAGTTCCTCAATGGCCGTCTTCGGAAGTCCCTTGTTCATCGCGTCACGCACTTTGTTCCAAGCTTGTTGACGATCAAAGCGGGGCGGCTGCTGGGCAACGGTGGCGGCGACCGTCACGACGGCCAGAATCGCCATCAGCAAGGCCGCGAACTTAAAGCCCGGTCGCGAGCCCCACCGAGCGGATCGCGACGTCATCACGGACAATCCTCGAACGGCGAGCGCGGCTAGGCGACGAACGATGCGGAGCATTACGATTTACCCCCTAACGACGAGAAGCGGGCGAATGAGCGAAACGAGTTTTACCCCACGCTTGGACGCGCCGGGAGTCGGACTAGTTCCCGCCTTGCCAAGTTTTTTTGGGAATTGCGTCCCGGCCGTTGAGCGACCTTGGCGGAACGAGCGAGCCTCATCGCGAGCGACTGGGATTGGCGTTCCGGCATTGGCGATGACATCCTGACCGGCCCATTCAATCCAAAAGCGGGAGTTTTACGACGTATGGGATGGCGGATTTTCCGAAGCTGCGGCGCCGTTGGGGCCGGATTGGCAACCGGCTTTCTGCTCACCATCGCCGTGGAAGCGTTCAGCGCGGTCGTTCACCCGGTTCCTCCTGGGGTCGACCTTCGTGATATCGAGGCGTGCCGCGCCCACGTCGCGCGCTACCCGGCTTGGGTGCTTGCGGTGGTCGTCGTTACTTGGGGGACCATCACCATGATCGCGGCATGGCTCGCCACATGGCTCGGCACCCGCCGCCACCCAGCCCACGGTTATTTCATCGCTGCCGTGCTGGTCGCGCTCGTGGTGCTGAACATGAGCATGTTGCCTTACCCCTCGTGGTTTTGGTGCGGCAACCTTGCCGCGTTGCCTCTCGGCGGTTGGGCGGGAACCAAGTTGGGTAGAGGACTTGGGAGTGCAGTTCCCGAAAGCACCGCACTCCTCGAACGGCAGCGTCCGGCGGGCTCTTGAAACCGTCCGCCGAGCATCATCGCCGCACCCTGTCTCTGGGATGCGAGCTTCCGGGAAGGTCGATCGCGTTACGAGAAAATCCCGGCCACGCATGGCCGGCGGTTAGATGAATGGATCGACTTCCGCGAGGGCGCGATTCGCAGCGTTGATGGCGCCCTCCGTGGATGACGACATGGAAGAGATATCCGTGTTGGCAAATGCCACCCGCCCAAACGGCGCCCGGGCCGCCATCTGCAACGGGCGAAGTCCAGGCATCGATGTGTGGATCGCGTGTCCTCGCCGATAGAGATGGACCTCGACCGGGTCGACTTGATAATCGGGCAAGCTGCGCTGGAACTGATCGAGCACACGCGTCGCCAGCCCGCGACACCCCTCGATCGTCAACAATTCCGAGCGGAACTCCGGTGTCAACGGCACGTAACAGGTCATGATCTGGTGTTTGGGGCGGCCGGCCGACGGACGATCGCGGTCCATCCAATCCGCGGCGACCACATCCGTAAACGCCCGGCCTGGAAACCAAGTGTCGTAACCTAACCGTTTGACTGGCCGGTCGAATACCAAATTGACCACGCAGTACGGGTTGTAACGGAACTGGCGCATGGCATTGACTTGCTGTTTCGGCAAATCCGCCACGATCCGGCTCGTCACCAACTGCGGCGTCGCGACGATAGCCGCTTTAGCCGTCACTCTCGTGACGAGGCCATCGCGCCAATAAAGCACCTCCACGTGGGTTGGGTGGTTCGACACCGACAACACGGTCGCTCCGTCAGCGACCCTTACACCGCGCCGCGCCCGAACTCTTTCCGACAGCTTCTGGGCCAAAGCGCCCACACCGCCACTCCAGGTTGTTCGCACATCGTTTCGATCGGGTTGCGTCCACGTCTTCAATTCCTCAATCGGAAGCGAGGCCGCGATTTCCGTAGGCGCACCGCCCCACGTGGAACGGCAAAAGGCCAGCCACCAACGATTTACCTCGGGGCCATACGGCTCGATCAAGTTACTGAGCGGAATGTCATCATGGACAGGCGAAACCTCGATCGCCGCCAGTTTTTCCCGGCAGTCCGCGAACTGCTGAATCGCCTCGCGTCGGTAAGGCAGCGACTTCAAACCATCTCCCCAGGTGTCGGTGACATGTACGCCGTTATCAACTGTTCCGTCCCAACTGTTGATCGTCGACAAATCCAGACCCAATTCGGCCGCCATTTTGCCTTCCACCGTGTCGCGGTAAACATAGGCGGCGCCGATGGAGCAGGTCGCATCCCGAAAGACGCTCGAACGGGAATTTCCACCTAACTGCCGCTCCTTCTCCAGCAGCAACACATCCCCTTCGCCCGTTCGATAGGCAGCCGTTAAGCCCGAAATCCCCCCGCCGACGATGACAAGATTGTGCTGTTCCTGGCGACTGGGCGCGGGAAACCCTTCCCCATCTCGCAGCCGATGCAGGATGGAAAAGTCTTCGCTGTCGATCGTCGATATGGGCTCAGCCGATTCGCTGAGCTTCGGGATCGCTCCAAGAGCCGAACTGGCGACGATGAAGCGAATAAAATCTCGACGACTGTGACCCATGGACATCCTCCCGCGACGGAATACCAAACCAGCACGTTCGCCATGCACCGGAATAGTGTTAGTAGGATCTACCGAAAGAGACGCTCGCGGTAATTTTACGCGGCGCCCTCGTTCGGGCAAATTTTATTACAGCCGACCGCTGAGTGCGGGGGACGGGTGTCGGTGCCCAGGCGGCACCCTCCACAACAGGCTGCGGTGATTGGTATTGTCGACGGCCTTTAACAGCGCGAGCGGGCGTCCACCCGTGGAGCAGCGCGGCGATACCCGTTCCAATGCCGTCTGTCCTTGCTGAACGCTCCAACGAGTTCCCCTGAAACCGTTACCATAAGGTGCCAAGATGAAGTCGATCGCCAACGCCAACGCCAACGCCGACGCCGACGTCGATCGAATGGTTGCGACGGACTTGCCGTCGGGACCACCGTCGGACTCTGCCTGGAATGCCACTCGCTGTCGCTTTCGAGGCGTAGGGAAGGCCGTGCTGGAGCGTGCATCGAGCTTGCTGGCCCGATCTGGCTCGCTGGCTGCGGCTCTCGCAGTCGTCGCCGTGTTCAGCTTGCCGCCATCGGTTCCTGGGCAGGACGGAATCGATGCATGGCAGACGGCACGCGAGTTATGCCGTGGCGTTCGTTACGTGCGGCGCGAAACGCGGGAACCGCGACCAATGATCGTCCATGGGGTGCGAATCGACACCGCCACGCCCGGACTTCGGTTACATACGACGTCCCGGCGAGCGGACTGGGTATTGGGAAAGACCGAGACGGACCGTCAAACGACCCGCGACTTTCTGCGCCAGTCGCGGAAGGATGGCATTCCGATGGTGTTCGCCGTGAATGCCGACGCTTTTTCCCCATGGCCCGCGCCGTACAACAAGAGCACACCGACCGATTTGCACGGGCTCGCCGTGGCTGACGGCCTGTTGGTCTCCCGCGGCGCGGGAACACCCTCGCTGGTGAAACGAAAGGCGGCACCTTGG
>CAIXSC010000046.1 GCA_903921945.1 uncultured Planctomycetaceae bacterium | reverse complement strand
GGTAGTGGCACGAAGACTCTCCGCTATTCGCTTGGGACGATATCGGCCTGGGGACCGTCGGTGAAGCGAGTGCCAACTATGAACGCCATCATCCGCGACGCGACACCTGTTCGCGAGAGGGTCCGCTCCCAACGCGTACTCGAGTTCGCGTTTAAGCTAGCTCTGACATTCCACGCTTGTTCGTTTCTCCATCCGGGAGTTCCGGTTTCGGCCGCCGATCCGCAGCCGGCTGCGCAGCCGGCTGCCGCTGGTGATGCCCAGTCCTACCGGCTGGTCATCGAGCCTTTGGTTCGCCGTTACTGCCTGGACTGCCACGGCGAGGAGAAGCCGGCCGGCAACGTGTCGCTGGCGGGATTGAAGGGAGACGTTGGAAAGGCTCGCGAACTCGGTGTTTGGCAGGCGGTGCTCGACAAGCTGGACAGTCGCGAAATGCCGCCAGCTGATGCCGACCAACCGTCCGACGCGGACCGCTCGCGGGCGACCGGCTGGCTCATCGCGGCGTTGAAAACCGCCGGCGTAACCTGGGACGAAGGTAAGTGGTTAGCGCCGACCAGGGGCAACGATGTCGATCATCGGGCCTTATTCGAACCCCAACAGGCCCCGCGGACTCCGGCCGCGACAAACCCTCGACTGTGGCGTCTTTCCGGACAAGCCTACGAAAACTATTTCGATCGACTGATCACGCATTTTCGGTTGGGGCTGCGAAACTACGGCGAGCACAAGATCACGGCCCCTTGGAATTTCACGCCGCAACGCGAGTTCGCCGATTACGCCTCGGCCCATCGTGTGGGCGAAGCCGAAATCGAATTCCTCCTCCGCAACGCGTCGATTGTCGCCGGACCGATCATCAAGCGACACGCTGGACGCAAGCCCAGTTACGGCGGGTACATCCCCGAGCTCGCCACGCTTGTTAAAGCCGGCGACGCCGCGACCCCTGAGCAAGCGGAAGCGGCGGTCGCGCCAGCTTTTCAATCGCTGTTCCAACGCCCACCGACACCGGCGGAAGCGCGGCGTTACGGCGAGTTCGCGAAGAAGAGTTTGGCTGCGGCCGGCGGCGAAATCGCGGCCGAACAACTGCTCATCGCCCTCCTCTGCCAAACCGAACTGATCCATCGCATCGAAGTTTCCAGCGGGCCGGAACGCCGACTCGCCCCCCGCGACCTCGCGCGGTCGATCGCCTTCAGCCTGACCGATCAACAACCGGACGAGACGCTCGTCCAGGCGGCCACTGAAGGTCAACTCGCTTCCCGCGACGGCGTCGCCACCCAGGTGCGTCGATTGCTGGAAGATTCCAAGGTCGCTAAACCGCGCGTCCTGCGGTTCTTCCGCGAGTACTTTGGTTACAGCCTTGCGCCGACCATCTTCAAGGATGAAATGACGCTGCGCAAGAGCGGTTTCCGCGACGCTCGCGGTTGGAATCCCGACTACTTTGTCAGCGACGCGGATCGAATTGTGTTGGCGGCGTTGGCGGAGGACCGCGATGTGCTGCGGCAATTGTTGACCACGACCCGCACATTCGCGATGACCGTCGATCCGGCCGATCAAGTGCATACCAAGATCGATGCCTACCGCCTAAAAAAGCCAACGCTGGAAGCGGATGAGCAAAACTTGATTCGAATCTACGGTATCGAGATCAAGTCGCGGGAAGACTGGCAGCCGACTCGCCAGTATGAATTCCCAGCCGGTCAACGGCTTGGCCTATTAACCCATCCCGCGTGGCTCGTGGCGCATTCCAGCAACTTCGACAATCACGCGATTCAACGCGGCCGCTGGATCCGCGAAAGGTTGCTGGGGGGCCGCATTCCCGACTTGCCGATCACCGTGAACGCCATGTTACCCGACGAACCGCATCGCACCCTGCGCGATCGGATGCGAGTCACGCGGGACACCTATTGCTGGACTTGCCACCAACGCATGGATCCGCTCGGCCTGCCCTTTGAGCAGTTCGATCATTTCGGCCAGTTTCGTCGCGAGGAAATGGTCGCCGATTTGGAGGCCACGTCCGACAAACGCAATCTCAATAAAAATGGCCAGCCACGACAAACGCTCTATAAGCCGCTGCCGCTTGACACCTCGGGCGAACTGCTGGATGCGATCGACCGGCGGCTCGAAGGCCCCGTCAACGATCCTTTCGAGCTCATCCGGCGGCTCGCGGACTCCGAACTTGTCGAGCAAGTCTTTGTGCGTCACGTCTTCCGCTATTTCCTGGGCCGTAACGAAACGCTGGCGGACGGCCCCACGCTTGTCGCCGCCCATCGAGCTTACCGGACCCATAACGGCAGCATGAACGCGCTCCTTGAGTCTTTGTTATCCTCGGACTCGTTCCTGCTTCGCGCCTATTGACATCCTGAGAGATTCGCTATGCGCATGGTTTACCGCGCCCCGTCCTTTCCGTGGACCTCCACCACCGCGCTCGGAAGTCGCAACGATTGCCCGTCGACCTACCGCGCCGCGATCGGACGCCGGACGTTATTGAAGTCCCTGTCCGCCGGGGCGAGCGGTCTGTTCCTGCCGCTGATCAACAAGCTTTCCGCCCAGGACGCCGGGGTCTATCGAACGCCGAAACGAGTCGTGTTTGTGCTGTTCGGCAACGGATTTCATGAGCCGGCGTCACTTCCTAAAGAGCTTCCCGCGCCGCAATTGGAAGGAACGCGGACCCGCGTGTTCCCGCTTGCCGACCTGACGCTTCCCCACGATATCGAACCGTTCACGCCGTGGAAGGATCGGCTGGCGATCATTCATGGACTGCGCTCGGGATCGGTTCATCCAGATCACGGGGCCGGATTTGGAGCGTTGGCGGCCGTCAATGTGGGCGTCGGCGATGACAAGCGACGCAACGTGCTGGCCGAATCGATCGACGCGGCGATTGCCCGCAAGCTGCGCGGCATTTACCCACTCTTGAACCTGGGCGTTGATCCAGGGCAGCCGGCAACCAAGGCGGTTCGTTGTTCGTCAGCGTGGGGGCCCGGCCGGCCGCTCGCCGCCCAGTGCCGCCCCGAATTGGCCTACGAATCGCTGTTCGGGGCCGTTAACGCGACTCGAAACGACTTTGCTCTGCGACGCAACTTGCTGGATCTAATGCGGGACGACGTTCAAGCATTGCGATCGCAGTTGCGCGGCGCCGAGCTCACGCAGCTCGACTACCAGATTGAAGCTTATGAGTCGATGAGCCGTCGCAACGCGGAGCTGTCGGGGATGTTTGAACGCGGCGAGCTCGCGAAGTCAGCGCCAAAGTTGCCGGCTCCATTTCCCATGACCTTCAAGGACACCGTAACCGCCCAGTTCGACATCGCCGCATCGGCGCTCGTCGCCGGCCTGACCCATGTGGCGACGATCGCGACCGAGCTCTGCACGATTCGCGGGAACTACACCGGCATTTCGGATATGGGCACCCATGGCGTCGGACACAACGAAAAAGACGCCAAGCTCGGCCTGACGGGACTGCAGATCCTGCCGCTCGTCCGTCGGCACATCGCCGAGCGGACCGCCGCCTTGCTGAAGCGATTGGCGGACATGCCCGAAGATGGCGGCACGATGCTGGATAACACGCTGGTGGTCTTCACGAGCGACAGTGCGAACCGGCAACACACCCACGGCGAGAACTGGCCGTTTGTGCTGCTCGGCAATCTGGGAGGCCGAATCAAGACCGGACAGTTAGTCGTCTATCCGATCAGCAAAGACAGTCCAACCTACAGCGGCACGCCCAATCGCTATATGACGGCGGCAGCGGATAACCCGTCGATCAATGCTTTGTACAATACGCTGTTGCATGCCGTCGGCGATCCCCGCGAACATTTCAATCTCGTCGGTCAGGATCAAAAGAATCCGACACTCGCCGGTCCCCTCCGCGAGCTGCTCGTATGAAAGGGCAGCGCTGGCGATCGTTTGCGAGTCCAACTCCCCCATACAAGCCGGCCCCATAGGCCGCGTGTCCGTGTCGCAACGGTTTCCCGCGGGGTGCGTGGGAAGGCCGACGTCTCCCACCTCCCACGTCGCAACTACCGACGAAACGCTTTGAAGCGAACGATCGACTTGATCGAATAGATCGGGATGCGGGTTTCGCTCACACCGACGCCATCCTCGACCACCACATAATCGGGTCCGATATCCGCGAGCTTGGGACCGACCGGGCCGAGCGGAACGTCGTCGTAAACAGCCAGTTCGTACCGACCGTTCGCTTCCTTGAGGGTAACCGACTGGCCGACCCGCAAGCCGGCGAAGAACCCTCGCGGCCCACGTTCTTGCGTGCCGCGTTCTTGGGCGGCTCGCCCCCTGGCGGCGGGTTGTTCGGCGGCGGGTTGTTCGGCGGCTGGGGCGAGCAGGGATGGCGGGCGGCCGATGCCGGTCTGGACAGCGATAGCGGCGAGTGCGCCGAACGCGGCGAGCAGGACAGCTTGCCCGAGATGCGTGGTGGTGAAAATGTTTCGAAGTGGATGGCCGAGCGGTCTGTTCTTTCGCAAGGCGAGCATAGGTGCC
>CAIXSC010000045.1 GCA_903921945.1 uncultured Planctomycetaceae bacterium | reverse complement strand
GTACCGGTCGCATGCGTGGCATATGGCGGAGCGGTTTCTCGGCGGTTACCCGATCGAGGGCCGTTGGCATCGTCCGGAATTCGACGTGGTCTCGGCCTACGTCGATCAGCGGCCGGAGAGCGACCTGAGCCGCGATCGGGCCCGCGAGTTCGGCTTCACGATCTATGACTCGGTGGCGGCGGCCCTGCGCTGTGGCGGCGACAAGCTGGCGGTCGACGGCGTGTTGCTGATCGGCGAACACGGCTCGTATCCGCTCAGCGATCTCGGGCAAACAAAATACCCGCGGTACGAACTGTTCACGCAGATCGCCGATGTCGTCGAGAAAGATGGCCGGCCGATACCGGTCTTCAACGACAAACATTTGTCATGGAACATCGACTGGGCGTTCGCGATGGTCGAACGGGCCAAGCGATTGAAGATGCCGTTCCTCGCCGGTTCCTCGCTGCCGGTGACATGGCGGATGCCGTCGATCGATATGCCATACGGCGCCGAAGTGGAAGAGATGTTGTGCGTGGCGATCGGCAGCGTGGACAGCTACGACTTCCACGCGTTGGAAGTGCTGCAATGCATGGCGGAGCGGCGACTCGGCGGCGAGACGGGCGTCGTCAGTTTGCAGGCGTTGCGGGGCGACGCGGTCTGGAAGGCGTTCGAGTCCGGCGGCTGGCCGCAAGGCGGTTGGGATCCACGGCTGTTCGAAGCCTGCCTGTCGCGTTCGCAGACGCTCGCCCAAACTCCGACCGGCAGCCACCGTTATCCAACCGTGGCACAAATGAAAGAGTGGGTAAAGGCGCCGGTGGCGTATCGTTACGAGCACAAAGACGGATTGAAAGTCACCATGTTGCTGATGAACGGTTTGGTCGGCGATTTCACGTTCGCGGCGCGGTTAAAGGGCCAGGCGGACCCGCTCTCGACGTTGTTCTACCTGCCGCCGAACCCGAACGTCGTTTACTCGGCCGCCTTGATGTCGAAGGCCGAGGAAATGTTCCGCACGGGACGTCCGCCTTACCCGATCGAACGCACGCTGCTCACCACCGGCTTGGTGCAAGCTGGCATGGAGTCGCTCTCCCTGGGCGGCAAGCGATTGGAAACGCCAAGGCTCGCCATTCGTTACCAAGCGCCCCGCGAATCGCTCTTCTGGAGCAAGTGAGACGAAAACAGAGCACACTCACGGGGTCGGAGCGGGCTTTGCGGCAATCGTCCCGGGCAACCAGCCGAGCGACACGAGGAACCGATCGGCTTCGGCGAGCGTTTTCTCTTTGGGCTCGCCGTTGTTGAAGAAGCCGTGCTTTTGGCCGTCGAAGCCGACGAGTTCACAGCGATTGCCGAGCGCTTTCATCTTGGCGGTGAACGCTTCGGCCGAGGCGTAGGGCACCGTGGTATCCTCGCGGCCATGGAAGATGATCGTCGGCGGCGCGTTGCGGGCCACGTGATGCGCGGGCGAGAGCCGTTCCGGTTTGGTTCCCAGTTTGTCTTCGGGAACTCGCACGCCGAATCCGCGAGCGTCGAAGCCTTCGATCGGAGCCAGCACGAGCGCCGGATTGAAGAGCACCAACGCGTTCGGATCAGCGCTGACCGACCGGTCTTCGCCCGGTTCGTCGAAATCGCGAATGAACGCGGTGGCGGCTGCCAGATGTCCGCCGGCGGAACCGCCACCGGCCGCGATCCGTTGAGGGTCGATTCCGAGTTTCTCAGCATGGGAACGCACCCAGCGGATGGCCGACCGGGCATCCGCGAGGCACTGAGTCGGCTTGACGCCTTGGCGGCTTTCGACGCGATAGTCGGCCGTGATCGCGACCATGCCCCGCTCGGCGAGCCGCCGGCATTGCATTTCGAATTGTTGTGGCGTGCCCGAACGCCAACCACCGCCAAAGAAGAAGACGATGGCCGGCGAGTCTTTCGGTTTGGCGGGGCTGAAGATGTAGAGATTCAGTTTCGAGTCGCCGACCGTTTTGTAGGTTTCGACGCGGCATCCCTCCATCCGCGGCGGATAGGCGGCCTTCGCACGCTTGGCCTCCTGGCCCAGCGCCTGGGAGCCGGCCGGGACCGCGAAAGCAGCGGCGGCGAAGAGAATCAAGGCGACCAACCAGGCGCTGGTTGGCCTCATTCCTTTCCGAGCTTCGGCCATCGGAGACGTTGGGGAGATCGACGACATTTTCAAAACCTGCATGAGGCCCTCTCGCGGAAGAGACGGAACGGGACGGGACCGGCGCACCGGACGAACGATCGGAGATTATGATCGATCCGCGTTGTCCTCGTTCGCCGCCGCCCTCGTTTGCCGCCGCCCTCGTTTACCGCCGAGCCGTAGGCGAAGGCCGGGCTTGCACTCTGATCGGCTCCGGGGTGGGTAATCTCGCTTTGCGGCCCTGCCGGCGCCTTCGGCTTGGCGGTAAACGAGGCGATCTTACCGCCAT
>CAIXSC010000044.1 GCA_903921945.1 uncultured Planctomycetaceae bacterium | reverse complement strand
TTCCAACTTAGCGCGCTGGCGGACCACGTGCGCAATCTGCCGATGGACGAGGCGAATACGCGCTACGACCGCGAGCAACGGATCATGTTGGCCGCTCAGGCCTCCTTGCGGCTGTGCGATGTCGACGCTTTTTGCCACACCGATGATCCGGGCCAGCGGCCGACGCTGTCGCGGTTTCTGGAAGAGCTGGGCACGCATTTGCGCTTTTTGTCGGACGCCATCACTCAACGCTACCTGACCCACACGGGACCGACACGGCAATTGGGCGTGTTCGCGAATCCGGTGCCGGAGCTGCCTTGATGATTTACGACGTCGTTCACCGCACGCGGTACCGCTATGAGGACCCGGTATCGTTGTCGCAAAACCAAACCCATTTGACCCCGCGGTCAACTCCCAACCAGTTGTGCCTGTCGAGCGAATTGCGGATCGACCCATCGCCAACGGCGCTCGATCCATGGTCCGACTACTTCGGCAACACGGCGCATTTTTTCTCGTTGGAAGAACCGCTCGAGGAACTCACGGTCGCCGCCCATAGCGTGGTCGAGGTTTTCGATCCGTACGTCCCCGAACCGGCGGCGACGCCGTCCTGGGAATCGGTTCGCGACCGGCTCTTGCGGCCGGATGATAGCGAAACGCTGGCAGCCACCCAGTTTCGATTCGAATCCAGCGGCGCGCGGCGACTGCCGGAGGCGTTGGACTACGCGCTCCCGAGCTTTCCCGCGGGTCGGCCCATCCTCTCCGCCGTGCTCGACCTCACCGCGCGGATCTTTCGCGAGTTCCGCTATAAGCCCGGAAGCACGTCTGTGCATACTTCGATCGCCGAGGTCTTCGCGCATCGACGAGGCGTGTGCCAGGATTTCGCCCTTTTGGAAATCGCTTGCCTTCGGTGTTTGGGCCTCGCCGCGCGCTATGTCAGCGGCTACCTGCTGACCGACCCGCCTCCGGGCCAGCCGAAACTGATCGGCGCCGACGCCTCGCATGCCTGGATCGCCGTGTATGTGCCCGGCGCCGGCTGGCTCGACTTCGACCCCACGAACAACCAAATGCCGCGCACCCGCCACGTGACGCTCGCCTGGGGCCGCGATTTCACCGATGTCAGCCCGATGCGGGGTGTCTTTCTCGGCGGCGGCCACCATAGCGTCGATGTCTCGGTCGACGTCGCCCCGCGAGAGTAACAGGCCGCGGCTCGATTCGGCCATTCACGCGCCAACCGATTCTTGGTTCGACCGGCCAGATCGTGCTCGGGGTCAAGTTTCGTATCACTCGTTCTTGAATACCGGACCGGCTTGGCGGGCGACCGTCTCCTGGATTTCGCGGACTGGGTCAAGTTGATAGCGGTACGGAATGAGCGACTTGGGTACGTCGCCCCGGACTTGAGGCTGGCCGCTGCGTAGAAAGAGATTCCCGGACTCGACCAACCGCCCCGGATCGGGCGAATCGCCGTACGCGGTCAGCGTCGGTTTGGAGACCTTGTCGAACACATTGCCTTCCACCAGCACCGCCGCGTCCATCACGGATGCCACGCCATAATCGCAGTCGCGATAAAGATTATTAAACACATGGACGCCTTCCGCAAACCTCACTCGGGGATGCCGCGTCTTCGAACCATCAAAATAGTTGTGATGGTAAGTGACGCGCAGCTTGCCATGGTCTATAGCCTGGATTTCCGGATTGTCGCTGTGTCCCAGCAAACAGGTCTTTTGGTGGTCATGAAAGCGGTTCCAAGACACCGTAACACAGTCCGAGCCGCGTTTGATATCGACAAGGCCGTCGCGGCAACGGGACAGGTCGCAGTGGTCGATCCACACATGGTCCGACGACTCGATGTTGATCGCGTCGACGGCTCCGTGAATCGTCAGGTTGCGGACAATCACGTTGCTCACCTTGCGCACGTTGATGCCAGTTCCCTTGAGCGTGGCGCCGGGACCGGCCCCGGCCAGCGTGGTGTCCGACCGAAGCCGGAGATCCTCGTCCAAGGTGATAGCGCCCCGAACAAAGATCCGCTTCGGTCCGGAGCGTTTCGCGGCCGCCACCAGTTCGTCGGCTGTGGTCACCGTGTACGAGGGGCCGCCCGCGCCGCCCGTGGTTCCACGGTCGATCGCCGCCCACCCAACGGGCGATTCATCACCATGGCATGGTTGTGGTCCTGAGCGCATGGCCAGAACGGCCACGAAGAACACGACTCCAGCCCATGCGCGCTTCCCAGCGGTCATAGGGTAAAACTCCTTCGATGCTTGCGTTTCGGTCGCGAGCGGCGAATAATAGAACACGGTTTGGACGACGGCCAGCGGGGCGGGATTGGGCCGGTTTTGACGTTCGTGGCACCCGAGCGAGTGCGAGTTTGCTGGGATTCGTGCCGCTCGAGGCGGCTCTTGAGCTATGAGCATTGCGACCACCTCCCGACCACTCGACACCGCCATCGATATCGTCACGCCCGAGAACATCGCCTTCAGTTATCGAGTGGCAGGACCGTTCCGGCGTTTGCCCGCGCTCGTGGTGGACTACCTGATACGCGTGATCGCCTTCGGGTTTCTCGTCTTTCTCGCGCTGCTTGTATCGGGCTTGGTCATTTTTTTCGCGCCATCGACGCGGGGATTTATCGAGCCGATCTTGAGCAGCGGGGCCGCCTTGATGGTGATCCTCTGGTTCGTGCTCGACTGGTTCTATGGCGGCTTTTTGGAAAGCTACTGGAACGGTCAAACGCCCGGCAAGTGGTTGTTGGGGTTGCGGGTGGTGACCACCGCCGGTCAGCCGATCAACGGACTGCAGGCGGTGATGCGGAACGTGTTTCGCTACGCTGACCTGTTTCCGCTCATGTCGATCCGCATGTTCAATCCACTCTTCGGCGACGCGGTCACGGATGGCTTGCCAGACGCTTACCTGATCCCCACGATGCTCGTGGGACTGGGAGCGATGATTTTCAGTCCACGATTCCAACGTCTGGGAGATTTGTTGTGCGGCACGATGGTGATCCTGGAAGACCGCAAGTGGCTGCTGAATCCCGCGACGCTCGAGGATCCGCGAACGCCCCATTTGGCGGCGTTGTTGCCGGTCGAGTTTGTGGTGCCGCGGAGCATGGCGCGGGCGTTATCGCTGTACGTCGACCGACGGCGATTTTTCCAGCCGGAGCGGCGCCGTGAAGTGGCCCGTCATCTCGCGGAGCCGTTGATCCGTCAGTTCGGACTGTTGCCCGACACCTCCCACGACCTGCTTTTGTGCGCATTGTATTACCGAACATTTATCGCTGATCGTCCGCAAGCCGGGACACCTAATATGGCGGTCCGCCGATGAAAGTCTCGCAACTTTTAGATTTGCGTCGCGGCAACTGGCAGGAGCTGGAAGTCCTGTGCGTGCGATTTCAGTCCCGCGCCCGCTCGGCGATGACCGCGCTGGAAGTTGCTCGCTTTTCCGACTTATACCGGGCGACCTGCGCGGACTTGGCGCTCGCGGACGCGTATCAATTGCCGCCCGATACGGTTCGGTACCTGCATCAATTGGTGGGCCGCGCGCACAATCAACTTTACCGTAGCCGCCCCTTCGATCCACAGCGTTGGGCAAGGATCTTGCTCGTCGATGTGCCGCGAAGCATTTTCAAGGACCGGTGCATCCACGCCGCCTTTGTGCTGTTTTGGGGAATTTTTTTGCTCTCCGCCGTGCTAGCGTACTCCAAGACTTTGTGGCCGACCTTCGCGGAGGAGGTGATCGGCGACGA
>CAIXSC010000043.1 GCA_903921945.1 uncultured Planctomycetaceae bacterium | reverse complement strand
GTAAACGACGAACCTCTCGTTGATCGCCGACGAGCATGAATCGCCCGCCGACGTTTACCGCCAACTCGTTTACCGCCGAGCCGAAGGCGACGGCCGGGTTAGCACTCAAATCAGCGCCGCAGGAGCAAATGGAGGCTTGCCTTGCTGCAATCTGCGCTGCACGAGCAAATCTTGGCTTGCATTGCTGCGATCGGCGCCGCAATTGCAAATCTTGGTTTGCGACCCGGCCGTCGCCTTCGGCTCGGCGGTAAACGAAGAACCGCTCGTTGATCGCCGTCGTCGTCGCAATGGGTGCGGCAATTCTTTTCCCTAGATCGAGAATCGACGCTCGCATACCCAGGACGCCGCTTTCGAGCGGCTCGCGTTCAGGGTGTCAAATCCGCTGCAGCGTCACCACGCGGGGGAAGCCGGCGAGATCCTTGACAACGGTCGCTAGGCGCCAGCGGGCATCGGCAGCCGCCAACTCCTTCACGCGATCCAGAATCATCGGGCTGATTTCGAAGATCAGATAACCGCCCAAGCGCACTCGATCCGCGGCATCCGTGATCAATCGAGCGATCAGCTCCGCACCGGTGGGACCTCCGACCAACGCGAGGCGAGGCTCGTGGTCTTTCACCTCGCGCGCCAGTCCAGCGTACTCGGCGTCGCTGACGTAAGGCGGGTTGCTCGCAATCACATCGAACTGGGAACCCGCGGGAAGCGGTTCGAGCAAATCGCCTTGCAGACATTCCACTCGGTCACCCACGCCTTGATCCGCGATATTTCGCCGAGCGACCTCGAGCGCGGCTGGGCTGAGGTCGACCGCCGTCACACGCGCTCGCGGCGCGTGTTTCGCGACGCTCACCGCGATCGCGCCGCTGCCGGTGCCAATGTCGGCCACGGCCGCTTCGCCCAGTCCCTTGATGCGATCAAGCACTTCGATGACGACGAACTCGGTCTCCGGCCGTGGAATCAACACGTCAGGCGTCACTCGAAAGCTGATCGAATAAAACTCGCGGCGACCGACGAGATACGCCACAGGTTTGCCGAGCGCTCGTTGCCGTACCAACTCGCGGAACTGACCGCGCAGCTTTTCGTCCGCGATCTCGCCGAACGCGGTGTACAGTTCGATTCGCTGGCAGCCGCGTGCGAACGCCAGCAGCACTTCGGCGTCCAAACGCGGCGAGTCGGCTCCTTGCTTTTTCAGGTAGTCGGCCGTCCAAGTCAGCAACCGGCCGATCGTCCACGTTTCCGCGGTCGCCGTCCCTGCCGCCGCAGCCGAGCCGAGACTGCCTGCCGAGCCCGTTGTTTCCGCCGTGCTCATAACGCCCCCTCCTTGATGACTCTACCCAGCCGTGTCGCTTCCGCCGCGTATCATTCTTCCAAGTCGCCCATCAAACCGCGTTGTTGGTTGCGGTCATACTCGATCAAGGCGTCGGTGACCGCCTGCAGGTTGCCGGCGATGATTTGATCAAGCTTGTAGAGCGTGAGTCCGATGCGGTGGTCGGTGAGTCGGTTTTCCGGGAAGTTGTAGGTGCGGATCCGCTGGCTGCGGTCGCCGGATCCGATGAGCGTCTTGCGTTCCTGGGCTCGTTTATCGTGTTCCTTTTGCCGGAAATGCTCGTAAACCCGCGATTTGAGCACGCGGAGCGCCTTGTCGAAATTCTTGTGCTGGCTGCGTTCATCCTGCATTTCGACCACAATCCCCGTCTCATAGTGCAGCAAGCGGACGGCGGACTGGGTTTTATTGACGTGCTGGCCGCCCGGGCCGCTCGCGCAATACAAATCTTTGCGATAGTCTTCCGGCTTGATGTTGATTTCCACATCTTCGGGTTCGGGCAGGACGGCGACCGTGGCGGCCGACGTGTGGATGCGGCCCTTGGCTTCCGTTTCCGGAACACGTTGCACGCGATGACCGCCGCTTTCGTACTGCAGTTCGCGGTAGACGCCCTCGCCCTCGAAGCCGATGACGATTTCCTTGAAGCCGCCGATTTCAGTGAGGCTGGATTCGAGGATTTCCGCTTTCCAACCGCGATCCTCGGCGTGTTTCTTGTACATGCGGAACAGATCGCCAGCGAACAAAGCAGCTTCGTCGCCACCCGTGCCGGCGCGGATTTCCATCACACAGCGACGGCGATTGGCATCTTCGCCACCGACGGTCATGTCCAGCAGTTCGTTCCAGAGCGACTCGCGTTCCGGACGCAGGTCGTTTAACGAGTCCTGGGCCAGTTCGCGCAGTTCCAGATCATCGCCCGAGACCATCGCGGTCGCTTCGCGAATCTCTTCGATGACTTTTTTGAAGCGGCGAAACTTGCCAGCGAGCTTCGCGAGCGAGCCATGTTCACGGGCTACCGAGGCGATTCGAGAGGAATCGCCGAGCACCGAGGGGTCCGCGAGCTGCTTTTCAAGTTCTTCGAAGCGGGCGAGTTTCTCTTCCAACTGGTTTCGCATGACGGCACCTGATTTCGGCGATCCGTGCTTGACTTCGCACGACAACCGCCGAACGCCGAGCGAACCGGGAGACAACTACGCAGTCGTAATCCACCGGCCCAGCTAACTTGGCGGGTTCGCCACCTTCTTCTTGGCAGGCTTCTGCAGACTGGCATAGGTGCCGGCCGCGAATTTGCTCTGGAACTTCTCGATGCGTCCAGCCGTATCCACGAACTTCAGGCGGCCCGTGAAAAACGGATGGCAACTGCTGCAAATGTCGACCTTCAGCTCGCGACGCGTGCTCCGCGTCTTGAACGTGTTGCCACAACCGCAGGTCACCACGGTTTCCACATACTGCGGATGAATGCCATCCTTCATAGCCGTAACCCCTGAAATCACAAGCCCTATCGCAAGCGGTAATCACCAACCCAGACGCCACCCATTCCGCGGCGACTCCGCCTGTGCGGCCGTATGCCTGTTCGGGCAGGTCGCCAGTTCGGCAGTTCGCCTATGCGGAAGTTCGTCTGGTCGGCAGTCCCTCCGGACCTCTTTCGAGGATCATCGACCACCGCTCGACCGATTCGTAAGACCGCCAATCATACCGATCGACCTGTCGGCGAGCAAGTCCGCGAAAAAAGCGCGGAAAACGCAGCGGTGGAAAAAAGCAGCGGTGGATGCCGGTTGCGCGGGTCTGTATCGAGCGACTCGACCGACCCTTTTTTCGCTTACTTCGAGTGGACCTTGTGAAGAGCGCAGCGACAAGCTAACTTTTTAGGCTATTCCGATTCCTGTCGTAGCTCAGTTGGCTAGAGCGTTGGATTGTGGCTCCAAAGGTCAAGGGTTCGAGCCCCTTCGACAGGACTGGCAACTTTTGACTCAACCAAGGGGCGAGCCGGCGGACCGGCTCGCCTCATTTTTTTTACCGCTTGTTCACCGGTTGTTGACCGGGTTCACGTTGGGCAACGCCCAGGCATCATTCACGGTTTTCAGGAGTTCCACCGGTGTCCACCGTACGTCCGGAGGCGCGGTTGCCGCGGGGATTTCGCGACGCGTTCGCGGCCGACTTCCTCGCGCGTCGCAAAGCGATCGACACGATCTGCAAAGTGTACGCGGTGTTTGGCTTCGAACCGCTCGAGACCAGTTCCATCGAATACCTCGACGCGCTGGGGAAGTACCTTCCCGACACCGATGCGCCGGGCGGCGGTGTGTTCGCGTTGCGGGATGATGACGGCGAGTGGATCGCCTTGCGTTACGATTTGACGGCGCCGCTGGCGCGGGTGGTCGCCGCCCACCCTGACTTGCCGTCGCCGTTTCGCCGCTACCAGTTCGGCTCGGTCTTCCGCCGCGAGAAGAAGCCCGGTCCGGGGCGGTTTCGCGAATTCTACCAGTGCGACTTCGACACGGTCGGCACCGCGTCGCCGGCGGCCGACGCCGAGGTCTGCGCGGTCTTGTGCCGAGCGCTCCGCGAGCTCGGCATTCCCGCCAGCGACTTCATCGTTCGCGTCAACAACCGCAAGCTGCTCAACGGAGTGCTCGACGCCGCTCGGATCGACGAGCCGTCGCGCCGCCTGCTGGTTCTTCGCTCCATCGATAAACTCGACAAATTCGGCATCGAAGGCGTCGTGCAGTTGCTCGGGGCCGGCCGCACCGATCCTTCCGGGGAACGCACAGACGGCGCGAAGCTTGAACCGGCTCAGATCGACCTGATCCTCGGCTTGCTGCAGTGCAGCCAACCGGACCGCGCCGGGACGTGCGACGCAGCCGAGCGGTTGGTGCGGGACAGCGAGTCGGGACGGGAAGGCGTCGCGGAACTCCGCGAAATCCACGCCTTGCTGGATGCCATGGACCTGCCGTCGTCGCTCGTCACCTTCGACACCAACGTCGTCCGCGGACTCGAATACTACACCGGTCCCGTGTTTGAAGCCGAACTGACCTTCCTGGTTGAAGAGGAGGGTGAAAAGCGGAAATTCGGCTCCGTGGCCGGCGGCGGAAGGTACGATTACCTGGTCGAACGCTTCACCGGAAACAAAGTGCCGGCGACCGGAGCCAGCATCGGCGTCGACCGGTTGCTCGCCGCGTTGGCGAAACAACGCGGGGAACGCGCCGAGTCGTTGCCGGGACCGGTGATCGTCACGGCGATGGATCGGGAACGGTTGGCGGATTACCAGCGGATGACCAACGAGCTGCGGGAGGCGGGAATTCCAGCCGAACTCTACCTGGGCGGCGGCGGTTTTCGCCAGCAACTGAAATACGCCGACCGACGCCTCGCGCCCGTCGTGGTGATCGCTGGCTCCAACGAGTTCGAACGGGGCGAAGTCACGCTCAAAGATATGCTCGCCGGCAAACAGCTCTCCGAACAAATCACCGACAAACTGGTGTGGCGCAAAGAACAGCCGGCCCAGCGCGTTGTGCCGCGCAGCCGCTTGGTCGCCGAAGTCCAGGAGATTGTGCAACGCGCGACGCGGGGGTCCTCATGAGCCCAAAACCGTTGGTCAGTCCGGCGGGCACGCGAGACCTCGTCGGGGTGGAAAAGAACGCGATCGACGGCATTCGCCAAGCGATACTCGCCGAGTTCCGTCGCCACGGATTCGTCCTGGTTCAGCCGCCGGTCATCGACAACGTCGAGCCGTTCGTGGACCGCTCCGGCGAAGAGATCCGCCAGCGGATGTACACGTTCCAAGATCCGACCGGGCGGCACCTGTGCCTGCGTCCCGAATTGACGATTCCCACCTGCCGGCTGTACCTGGAACATTGCCACGCCCAGCAGCACCCGCAACGACTGTGCTACGACGGACTCGTGTTTCGCTACGACCCCGTCAGTTTCGGTCGGTATCGCGAATTCCACCAAGTGGGCGTCGAGTACTTCGGATGCAAGGCCGCGGCGGCAGCCGACGCGGAAGCGGTCGGGCTCGCGTATCGCGGCGTCGCCGCCTGCGGCTTGGCCGGCATTCAAGTTTGGCTGAACGATTTCGAACTGATCGCCGCCGCGCTCGACGAATTGGAAGTGCCGCAAGCGACTCGCGACCGCATCGCCGCCCGCTTCAGCGCGCCCGATGTGCTCGACGCGCTCCAACAACAAGCCCAGCATTCGCCTAAGCCCAAGAGCCCCGACCCCGGTTCCAACGGCGCAACCGCGAGCGAATCGTCAGTTCCATCCAGCGGCCAGTCAGGCGCCCCGTCAGGCAGCCATTCAGGCGCCCCGTCGAGCGGCGAAGCGAGCGGCGTTTCCACCGGCTTCGAAGGCGAGCTTGCGAACTTGCGCGCGGACAATGTCCGCCAATTCGTCCGCAAAATCATGGCGTTGACGAACACCAAAGAGCTCGGCAGCCGCTCGATCGAAGAGATCGCCGAGCGGATGGTTGTGAAGTTGGAACGCCAAGCCGGCTCGGAGTTGTCGCCGCGCGCTGACGCCTGCCTGCGGAAGTTGTTGTCGGTCGAGGGACCGGCCCGCGAAGCGGTCGCGCAGTTGGCGGCGATCGCGGACGACTTCGAACTGCCGCGCGTCGCGGAACTGGTCGACCGGTTCCGCGAACGGCTCGAGTGCCTTGAGGCGCTTGGCACGCCCGCTGACTGTCTATTCGTGAAAACGCGTTTGCGCCGGACCTTGCAGTACTACACCGGCTTCATGTTCGAACTGCACGCGCCCTGCCTGGGCGGCGCTAGCGAAGTGTGCGGCGGTGGCCGCTACGACCATCTGCTCCGATCGCTGGGCGCGGCCCAGGATATTCCCGCGATCGGCTTCGCGATCGGCGTCGATCGCGTCTTTCTCGCACTCACCGAGCCTCCGTCGGCAGGCGCAGCGCCAACAGCCATGTTCGCCGAGCTGCCTTCGATCGACGCGGTGTTGACGCCGGCGGGACCGGTGGCGATGGGCGATTGCTTCCGCGTGGCCGCGATCGCTCGAACGGCTGGCTGGTCGGTCGAGGTGGAATTGGATGGGCGTCGTCCAAAGAGCGCGATCGCCAAGGCTGCGCGGCATGACGTGCCGTGGATGATTATCGTCGGAGCCGACGAGTTGGCGCGTGGCGGTGTGAATGTGAAGGACTTGTCGAGCCACGACGAGCGTTTCGTTTCGCTCGCCGCATTGCCCGCCTTCATCGCCAAGTGTCGGACGGCCAAAGCGGCGGCGGAACGCGACGGAGGCGACTCATGAGTTTGGTACTGGCGTTGCCAAGTAAAGGTTCGTTGTACGACGGCACCCTGGCGTTGTTCGGCCGCTGCGGTATGGCGGTGCAACGCGATGGCCGCGGTCGCGGCTACTGGGGAAAACTGAAACACGTCGATAACGTGAAGGTCCAGTTCCTCCGCGCCGAGGAGATTCCGCTTCGCGTCGACGCCGGCGATGTCGCGTTGGGACTCACCGGCTTTGATCTCTATAAAGAATCGTGCCATGGATCGGAACGGTCCTGCGTGCTGATCCGATCGCTCGGCTTTGGCCACGCGCGACTGGTGGTGGCCGTTCCCAAGGTGTGGATCGACACCCAGGACATGCACGATCTCGCCGAGGTCGCGCGGGAAATCCGCCAGAAAACGGGGCGCGGACTGCGGGTTGGCACGAAGTTTCCCAGGGCCGTTCGACAGTTCTTCGCCGAACACTCCATTCGCGACTACGCGATCGTCGATTCGCTGGGTGCCACTGAGGGAATGCCCGCTTCCGGCGCGGCGGATGTCGTCGTGGATCTCACGTCGAGCGGTTCGACACTGGCGGAAAACGATCTCAAGGAAATCGCCGGCGGAACGGTGATTGAATCCGAAGCCTCGTTGCTTGCCAGTTCGCAACCCGCGATTTGGACCGAGGAAAACTTGGCGCTGCTGACGCGAATCGTCGAGTGCTTGGAAGCCGGCCTGCGCGCGGAAAAACGCCATCTGATCCACTTCACCGTGGTGGCGGAACGACTCCCGAAACTGCTCCGTGAACTGACCGTGGAATGCCACTGCGAAGCGGGCGGTGAAACGGTCGGCAGAGAGCCCCTCGACAACGCGGCGGAAACCGTGCGAGCGGGTGAAGCGGTCCATGGCGGCGTCCCTGGCAGCTTGCCAATCCGTAGCAGCGTGGTCTGCCCAACCGCCAGCGTTTACCAGGCTTACCGCGTATTGCGTCGAGCAGGCGCGACGGGAGTTTCGGTCTTGTCCCCGAACCTGATGTTCGCGGAGAATTCCGAAGCAGTGGCCGGCTTCGAGCGCCTCCTGAAACGCCACGACGCCTAGCCACGACGATAGCCACGACGCCTAGCCACGACGCCTAGCCACGACGCCTAGCCACGGACGATAGCGCGTTGTGGTTCGCTGAAAGCGGTTCGCTCGAGGCAGTTCGCTCGAGGCAGTTCGCTCGGGCCGGTTTGCTGGGGGCGGTTCGCTCGAAGCGGTCCGCTCGAAGCGGTTCGCCGCGAGTTTACGCCGCGCCGCACGTTTTCCGTCCACGCCACACGCCTCTCGGGACTTCATGGATGACCGTCTTCATTCACACCGCGATCAAGACAGTTCTAGGTGCGGCCAGCCTCATGGCGGCCAG
>CAIXSC010000042.1 GCA_903921945.1 uncultured Planctomycetaceae bacterium | reverse complement strand
GGCGGTTCCGCCGCGTTCAGCGGTGCGAGAACGATGGCAACGACAAGCGTCACTCCCGCGGCGGTCGCGAAAACTGTCGCCAGCGAGGTCGTGGCCAACGAGGTCGTGGCAAACGAGGTCGTGGCAAACGAGTTAGTAGCCAACGAGTTAGTGGCCTGCGTAGCCGATCTTGGAATGGTGGGCATTGTTCGCGTGTTCATGCATCCCAAGGTAATCGCTCGATGAGTGGATAAGAAAGAGGGAAACCGCTCGAACTGTCCTCGACGGAGCGGCCGCGGGAGGCGACTTTCGCGGAATCGCGATGTCGCTTGAATACCCCGCGGTGGCTGGCCAGCGTTCCGCGCACCCCGCGCACCCCGCGCACCCCGAGCACGCTGAGCATCCGATCTTGACGGGCGAGCGGATGTCAACGGCGGATATTCTGGCGGCTCTGCGTCAAGAATGGGAAATCCTGACTCGGCCGGGCATCGAGTTCGCGGAGATGCGTGGCGAATTCGAAAACACGACCTACCTCGCCGTGAATCGCTACGTGACGCTCTGCTACTTTACGGTAACGGGCGAGATCGAGCGTTCGTCGCCATCGCCGCGAGCGTTCGCGGTCGTCGTTCGCACGCGTTCGTCGGTGTGGCTATGACACGGGGCGCCATGCCGGCTGGGACCGATCGGGCGGCATGATTTCCAGCAGTTCGTGCGGCGTGAAACTCGCCTTGTAGTTCATGGAACGACAGCCGGGAACCCAGAAACCCAAGTACACCCACTGCCGGCCCGTGGACCGTGCCCGTTCGACATGCTGCAGGATCGAAAAGGTGCCAGGACTGTCGTCGCGCCACGCGGGATCGTAGTAAAAGTAGACGGCCGACAGCGCGGTTGGTGTCTCATCGCATAAGGCCACGCCCGCGAGTCGGCCCTCGCGATAGTAACGAAACTCGAACCCAAACGGCCGATCGCCGCTAAGAAATGTCTGCTCGTAGTCGATCCAGTCGACGACATGTTCCGGCCAGCCGCGGCGGACATGCATATCCGCGTGATAAAGATTGTGCAGACGCAGATGGTCAGGGGTCGCTTCGGCGCGCTCGAACCGCACGTCGACCGCCTCATTCCGTTTGAGCGCCCGTCGCTGGCTGCGATTTGGAACGAAGGTCGTCACATCCAGCCGAATGCCACGACATTCGCGGCAACCAGGACAATTGGGACGGAAAACCAGTTCCCCAAAGCGACGCCATCCGCGTGCCAGCAGGTACTCGAACTCTTCCCCCGTCAGTTCGTCGAACCAACGGTAGTCCATGACCGACTGTCTATCGGGCAAGTAGCCGCACCGCGAGGGCGACGCTGTGAAGCGGAAACTATCCTCGATCACTCGGCTATCCATGATGCGTTGATCCACCCTGCAACGCCCTGATCCACACCGTTCCCGACGTTCGCCGGCCGCATCCAGCACGCCCACCGGACTGGCCCGCCAACCGGAATCGCGGCGTTGACCGGACTGGCGGCGTTGACCGGACTGGCCATGATCATGGAGCTGTGATCGTCAACCACAGTTCTCGAGGCGCGTAGCCGATCGAACCGCCGCCGGAGCCAGCGGCGGGAGCGGCGGTTGCCGGAACCGCGCGATGGCGCTTTGCCAGCGGGCCCGTCGACATGCCGGTCACTCGGATCCGCACGCTATCCGGCTTCGCGGCCGCTGTGGCTGAGATCGTAAGTTTCACCGCCTTCGCGGCATCGCCTTTGTTCTCGGACTTCACGGCCGCGACCGTCACGCCTTCCGGCAGGCCGCTCGCCTGAATCTCGATCTCCTCCGCGAACCCCTCCCGCCGGTCGATGGTTACGGGAATCTCCACGGTCTTTCCGGCAACTACGATAAATGATTCGTTCGCGACCCCAAGTCCATAGTCGGCGGCGATCGCTTCGGCGGTCAAGCGAAACGCGTATCGCGGTCCGCCGTGCCGATAAGTGTCGCGGACGCTCACACGGAACTCGCCATCGGCGGGCGCGGTCCAAGCGAGCAATGGATCCCGTTGGTTGTTCGCGTCATCGTTTTCCGCGATGACCGCACCGGTTGCGTCGCGCAGTTCCACACAGGCATCGAGTGGAAATCCGAGCGTCCGCGCGTCCACTTTGAAACGCCAGCGTTGTCCTTTCGTCGCATCGAAGCGAAACGTGGCGACGGAACCCGCAGACAGCAAGCGGCCGCTAATCGTGGCTGGCAACGCGACTTTTTGGCCTTCCGCTGACAACGCGGCCGCGATCGCGAGCACGCTGGTGTGGTTCGTCCACGGGATCGGCGCGGCACCGGGCGTGGCCGGATCGAAAGTCCATGACACTTGGCGGTCTTCCGCCGGCCAGCCGTCGTCTTCCGCCAGCGCGGGCGAGATCTGCGCCGGCCGCGAGGCGGACGCTGCTGGTGTTCCCGTGTTGTCGCCGGCTCCCGATTCGGCTGTCCACGGACCTTCGGGACCGCCCACTGGCCGTGCGAGTGGCAACACAAAATCCACGAAGGCGGCCGTTGCTAACGTCAATCGGTACGCGTAGGTGTCAGCGCCGGCGAAGCCGACGGTCGAATTTGGCTCGGAGGGAAACGCGAATACGCGGACCAGGTAACGCCCGTCGCGCGGGGCTCGGAAGGAGATCCGTGGATCGAGCCCCGTTTCGTCATCCCGCTGTTCCAGGACGAACGCTTCGGCGCGTCGCGGAAATGGCGTGGATCCAGGCAGGCCGCCAACCACTTCGGCGATCTGTAAAACCGCGTCCATCGGAGCGCCGAGCGGTTGGTTGGCTTCCACGGCGGCATGCAGCCATTCGCCCGCCTTTAGCAGCACGAGATAACCGTCGACGTCGCCCGATTTGGCGACTTTACCGCTCACGGCGGCGGGCAATTCCATTGCCTGGGCTTTGTCGACAACGTCATTGGGTTCGGCCTCTTCCAATTCGCGAGTCGTGCCAACAAAGACCGGCCGCGCCGCGGTCACGCCTTCGGCATCGATCGCTCGCACCCAATACCAACCGGGGACGGCGTCCGCCGCCGCTCGAAGTTCCACCTTGCCCTTGTCGGCCAACGACACAACTTCAAGGCCAGGCCGATCCGTCCGCCACTGGACCGGCCACTTGCCAAACTCGCCCGCTGCGACCATCGAGGCGGTGCGGCCCCGTTCCACGCCCGTGGGAAAGACCGCGGTCAGCTTCGGCGGCGCGGCTTCGGCGGCAAGAGCCAGCGATAAGACCGCGACGATGGCCAGCACCGCTCGCCTGCCTATTCGCAGGGCCAAGGAAAGCGGCACAAACGACGCCATGGTCGAAGTCGTGGACCAAGCCGAAGTCGAAGCCGAGGGCGGAGGGCGATCGAGGACCGTTGGCCGAGGGACGTTCGTCACGAAGCTAGCCATCGGTCAGTCCTTGAAAATGAATTCCGGCGTGTTGAGCAGCGCCCAGACTAAATCCTCGGTCGCTCGCCGCCGGGTAATGTCCTTCTCGGCAAACACCCTGCGGCCGATCTCGCGCTCCTCCGTGTCCGGCAACCGGCTGTAAACCATCAAGTAGATTTCCTCGACGATCTGATCGGGGGTGAGCATGCTGGCGGCCAACGCCGCCACACGCCCCTGATCGCTGACCACCTTTTGGTGAAGCTGTGGCGCGTTCATCAAATGCAAGGTCTGCGTGACCGTCGTGTCCGCATTGCGTTCGCACGGCGGATCCTGATTGGGGTTCGGCCGGCCGAACGTGTCGAGGAACGTCGATCCAATCCGCGTCGTCCAGATCTGGTTCGCACGCGATTCGGGTGGCATCGCGCCGAAGCTGTCGGGCACTCCGGTAATGTCCGCGAACGCGTCGAGCAGCACTTCGGCCCGCAATCGGACGCGATAGTGCCGCGAATAGTTTCGAGTATCGGCGACGTTGCGTTCATTGGTCTGCGAACTGAGTTGATAGACCTGGGAACGCGTGATCGTGCGGAGCAACTGTTTCAGGTCATACTTCTCGGCGCGGAAACTTGCGGCGAGCGCCTCGAGCAGCGGTCCGTTGCTGGGCGGATTGGTTGCCCGCAAATCGTCAACGGGCTCGACAACGCCCCGGCCCATCAGATCCGCCCACACGCGATTCACAATCACCTGGGCGAAAAATGGATTGGCATCGTTCGTCATCCAGGCAGCGAGCGCCTCTCGAGGATCCCCCGCCATGGCAGTCTCCGCCGTGGCAGTGGCCGCCGTGACCGTAGCTGTTGTGGCAGTTCCCGTTGTGGCAGTTCCCATCGGCGACGCAGCGGCAGCCAGCGGAAACAGCGGTCGGGGAGGCAGCACTTCACCGGTGAGCGGGTGCTTCACGGTCCCGGTCTTGGCCGTCAGGAACATTTCCTCGCCGCCGGAGATCGGAGGCGATAGACCTGTTCCCTTGTGCCCGATGCGAGCGAAGTACGCGGCAAAACTGTAGAAGTCGTCCTGGCCCCATTTTTCGAACGGATGATGGTGGCACTTGGCGCATTCCAGTCGGATACCCAGGAACAACTGGCTGACGATGGTCGTGATTTCATCGGGTTCGCGGCGATCCCGGAACAGCGTCACCGCGCCGTTCCGCCAAGTGCTGCCCTGGGCCGTGACCAGTTCGCGGACGAATTGGTCGTAAGGTTTGTTCTTGCGGAAGCTGTCGCGAATCCAGTGGTCGTAGTTCAGCACAGCCTTGATGCCGACGCGGTACGGATTGGGCCGCAACAGATCGGCCCATTTGGCCGCCCAGTGGTCGGCGTACTCGGGGCGTTCCAGCAACCGATCGATTGCTTGGTCGCGTTTGGCCGGATCGGAACTAGCGAGGAACTCGCGAGTCTCTTCGGGGGTGGGCAAGCGTCCGATAAGGTCGAGCGACACCCGGCGGAGGAAACGGGCGTCATCCACGGGCTCGGACGGGACGATACCAAGCGATTGCAGCTTCTTCCAAACCAGCTCGTCGATAAAGTTGCGGCGCGGCAAACGTGAATAGGTCTCTGGCGGCACGACGCCCGGAAGCGGAATTGCCACATTGCACGTGGCGATGAGATTCATGTAGCGGGCCATGATCGTCGCTTCGCCCGGAATCGGGCTCGCCCGCATTTTGCCCATCGCGTCCACCGCGACAACGCCACTCTCGTTCGACTGGTACTGGCTCAACCGCGTGACATCGCGAGTCGTTCCGTCCGAGTAATGCGCGGTGACCGCCAACTGCGCCGTTTCCTCGGGCTTCAGATACAGTTCGCTGGGCGCGACCGTCACACGTTCCACTTTAGGCTCGGCTTCAATCCGACGCGGGAGGCCTGCGGCGATCCAGGCCCGCAACGTTTCGTATTCCGGACTGTTCGGGTCGATCCGCTGCCCACCGCCATGCGGCGCCAGTGCCACCGCCTTCTGCAGCAGCAAACTGCGGTCCGGCGAAGCGGGGAAAACCCGTCGTCCACGCGCGTTTTTCGTCAGCGCGTCGTAGTCGAAGTCCGAGTCGAATCCGAAGAGCGAAAGCTGAAAGCCGTTTTGGCCGCGGGCTTTGCCATGGCACGGTCCGGAGTTGCAACCACGCGACGTCAAGATCGGCTGGATATCGAGTTCAAAGCCAAGCGGTCGAACGCCGGCAGATGGAGTCGCTCCGTTCGTGGCAGCCGCTGTCGCCGCGTCCTGGCCGCTCGCGTAGTTTTCGCCGCTCCCATACGCCGCGATCATCAGTCCGAGCATTACGCCGGAAACGAAACCGAGCCGGCTCAAACCGAAGCAGCCCAAAGCGAGCCGGCGAAAAGCGAGCCGGCTAACACCGAGCCGGCTCAAACCATGCCGGCGATGAAGAACAAGAAGGACAAAAAGCTGGCGGCAATCAAGTTGTTGGACTACGTGCCGCAGAATCGCCATCCCCGATTGCTTCGCCTTGCGGTCATCCGTGGCACCTGCGGCGGCACACATGCGTCGATTCCTCGAGTTCGGGGCGGGAATGGAAAATCTGGGCGGGACTTCCAGTGTAATTCGCCGCCACCGCCATCCGCAAGTTAAAGGCGTCTCTGCGGCCGCCTGCTACTTGCCCTTCCCGCCTCCATCCGACTTGCTGGCAGGGGGCGACGAGGCGGCCGGCTTGGACTCCGACGATTTCGAATCGGACGACTTGGATTCGCCGGATTTGGATTCGCTGGATGTCGATGCCGCCTTGCTGTCGGACTCGGCGCTCTTGCGATAGCCTTCGCTGCGATAGTCGGTTTGATAAAAGCCGGAACCCTTGAAGATGATTCCCGCCCCGGCTCCGAAGAGCCGCTTGAGTTTCTTCTTCTTGCACGACGGGCACTTGACCAGCGGCTCCTCGCTGATGCTCTGGAACGCCTCGAACTTGTGATTGCACGCGCTGCATTCGTAGTCGTAGGTAGGCATGGCTCGGCAAGTTGGCTAGGAGGCGGGACCGGTGGAAACAAGCACTTGGGCAGGACGGACAACACGATCGTGCAACTGATATCCGTTACGCGCGATCCGGGTCACGTTGCCGGCCGCAACCTCGTTGCTAGGCTCTTGGGCGATCGCTTCGTGATGATGCGGGTTGAATGGCAGGCCGATCGCAGGGATCTTCCGGCATCCATGCTGGTCCAGGTAGGTCGTGAATTGAATCGCGACCATCTTGACCCCCTCCACCAAGCTGGAACCTTGCTGCGTCTTTTCCGCCGCCTCGAGCGCTCGGTCGAGATTATCCATCACCGAAAGCAGGTCCCGAATCAGCGGCAACGCGGCGTAGCGACGCTCTTCCTCGGCTTCGCGACGGGACCGCTTGCGAAAGTTGTCCAATTCGGCCTGGGCCCGAATCGCACGCTCGTTTGCATCCCGCAATTCGCCTTCCAGTTTCGCGGCCCGAGTCAGCCATTCAACGTTGGCCTCGCCGCCCCCCGTCGACTCAAAGGCCGAATCGACGCCGAAATCGATGGGATCCTGGCCCGAGGCCGAGGTGGCGTCCACTTGCTGACCGGATCGCTGGGGCTTGAAGTCCGGTCGAACCGAATCTGCGCCGCTGGATTGGGGATCTTCCGTCATCGCCTTCACCTTCACTTATCGTTCAGTCGCTCGCTCGCCTTGTCGCTTGGACCCGCGAAGTAGTCGCGAATTTTGTCCAAAAACGACTTGCGGTCGGGCGTTACGTCCACGTGTTCCAAATCGGCCAACTGCCGCAGCAGTTCGCGTTGTTTCGTCGAGAGCTTTTTGGGGACTTCGATAAACGTTTGCACCAGCAGATCGCCCGTGCGGCCGCCCCGAGGCTCGGGCATGCCGCGACCGCCAATCCGGAATACATCGCCCGATTGAGTGCCACTGGGAATGTCCAGATTCGTCGGTCCTTCGAGCGTCGGCACTTCGACCGTCGCGCCAAGCGCCGCTTGGCTGTACGAAATCGGCACCTGCAGGATCAGGTTCGTGCCATCCCGCTGGAACAGGCGGTGCTTCCGGACGGAGACGAAACAGTAGCAGTCGCCGGCAGGGCCACCGTCCGGGCTGGGTTCGCCTTCTCCAACCAACCTTACCCGCATGCCATCTTCAATGCCGCGCGGTATCTGAATGTCCAGGCGGACCTTGCCGGCCGTGTAACCGTTGCCGCGGCACTCATCGCACGGATCGGTGACAATCGACCCCGAGCCGCCACAGGTCGGGCAAGTCGTTTGCACGCGAAGGATGCCCGCTTGCTGCACGACTTGGCCGCGGCCTCCACAGCGACGACAGACGTCCCGCTGAGCACCGGCGCGGTTGCCCGTGCCATTGCACTTCACGCACATTTGACTGCGTGGAAACTCAACCGTCTTCGTGACGCCACGCGCCGACTCTTCCAAATCGAGCGCCACGTCGACGCGAATGTCGGCCCCCCGCCGGGAACGCTTCTGCCGCCGTCCACCCGCTCCGCCGAACAGATCGCCGAAAAATCCACCGCCGTTACCGCCACCGCCACCAAAGATGTCGCTAAACGCCTCGAAGATGTCCTGCACATCATTGAACTGCGTATGGCGGTCTTCCACCCCTGCATGACCATATTGATCGTACCGAGCCCGCCGCTCGGGATCATTCAAGACTTCATACGCCTCGGCGCACGCCTTGAACTTCTCGACAGCGTCGGCGTCTCCCTGGTTGCTGTCGGGGTGGTATTTGATGGCCAGCTTGCGGTACGCGGACGCGACCTCCTTGGCAGAAGCCGTCCGCGGCACGCCGAGCACTTCGTAATAGTCGCGTTTTTTGGCCATCGGGCTCATGGCGATTCAAAAAAGACCACCACCTCTCGACGGTTGGCGAGCGGCAGGTGGTCTTGTGGAAGGTGCGGTTCCACAACGTGAAACCGCGATCACATCGCGCCGCCACTCCATGGCAGCGGCGCGAAACCGAACATCGCTGGCTCGAACGCGGAGCGTTCGAGCGACAGCGGCTAGCGAATCGCCCCTTCGGCCTTCGTCTTCTTCTTGTCGTCCTTGTCGAAGTTGGTGACCAGCGCTTCGGTCGTGAGCAGCAATGCGGAGATGCTCGCCGCGTTGCCAAGCGCCGTTCGAACCACCTTCACCGGATCGATGATGCCAGCCTTCAGCATGTCGACATACTGATCCGAGTTGGCGTCGTAGCCGGTGTTTTGCGACTTCTGCAGCACTTCGTCCACAACGACCGAACCATCCCGGCCGCCGTTGTCCACGATCGAACGCATCGGAGCAGGCAACGCTCCAAGAACGATATCGACGCCGACACGCTCGTCACCCTTCGCCGCATCGCGAGCCTTCTGGACCGCTTCGATGCATCGCAAGAGCGCCACGCCACCGCCAGGGAGGATCCCTTCCTCGACGGCCGCCCGAGTCGCATGCAACGCGTCTTCAATACGCGCCTTCTTCTGCTTCATGTCGGCTTCGGTTTCGGCGCCGACCGAGATCACCGCGACGCCGCCCGCCAACTTCGCGAGCCGCTCTTGGAACTTCTCCTTGTCGTATTCGCTTTCCGTCTGGCCGATCTGATTGCGAATCTGCAAAATCCGCTTGTCGATCTCGCCTCGCTCGCCAGCGCCCTCGACGATCGTCGTGTTGTTGCGGTCGACCGTCACCTTCTTGGCGCGGCCGAGATGTTCGAGCGACAAATTCTCGAGCTGCAAGCCGAGATCGTCGCTGATCATCGTGCCGCCCGTCAGCACGCCGATGTCGCCCAGCATCGCCTTGCGGCGATCGCCGAATCCCGGCGCCTTCACGGCACACACATTCAACACGCCGCGAAGCTTGTTCACCACCAGCAGCGTCAAAGCTTCGGCTTCGACGTCTTCCGCGATGATCAATAGCGGCCGACCCGTTTGGCTCACCTTCTCCAAAATCGGGACCAATTCGCGAATGTTGCCGATCTTCTTTTCGTGGATCAGGATGAACGGATCATCCATCACGCAGTCCATCGTCGCCGGACGATTGATGAAGTACGGCGAGACGAAACCTTTGTCGAATTGCATGCCGTCGACGTACTCGACCTTCGTCGCC
>CAIXSC010000041.1 GCA_903921945.1 uncultured Planctomycetaceae bacterium | reverse complement strand
GAAGCAGGGATCCGGGAAGCAGGGATCCGGGAAGCCACGATCTGTGAAGCAGGGGGCCGACAAACAGCACTCGGTGAATGGGGTGTCGGTGAACGGGGCGGCTGACGAGTCTACGGTCACACCGGTTTCGGAAACCGCTCGGAAGACGAAAGCGGACGCTCTACCGATGAAGTCGCCGCCAGCAGTCGGACTGCCTGCCATTGAGCTACCCGCAATCGGGCTGCCGGCAGGCGGGCTACCGGTAGGCGAACCGGCAGGCTGGGATGCGGCAGCCGGTTTCGACTTCAATGCACTTGGTGAACCACCTCCAGATTTTGGGCCGCTGGCCAGCCCGCTGCCTTCGACGTCCCCTGCCTTCGGGCACTCCAACAGATGGGCGGCAAGCGGCGACCGAACTCGCCCCGCCTCCCGACGGTTCAGCGATTGGGTCAGCCAGCCGTTTGACAACCGCACGTTGATTTGGCTCGGAGCGATCGGAGGATGCGCCGTCCTGAGCTTGGTGGTGATGATTGCGATCTCCACTTGGTCCAACGACAAGCGGTCCAACAAACCGCGGTCCGACATGGCGCGGTCCGACAATCTGCGGTCCGACAACGCGCGGTCCGACATGGCGCGGTCTGACATCGCGCGGTCTGACAATGCGCGGTCTGACAATCTGTCGCCACCGAAAGCGGCAACGCCGGTTGAGGGCGATTCGAATGCGTTCGCGGGCCCGCCTGTTAACGACCGGCGTTCGCTGTTTCCGGGATTTCGTCTCCCACCGGGAAAGAAACCGCCTCGACCGATTCAACTGCTGTTGGTGGTGCCTCGCGAAAACCTGTATTACCCCGACTTTCGGAACGTTATGCGAGCCCTGGAGAAGAAGTCGCTCGCTTCCCGCGTGACCGTGGCATCCTCTGTCGCCCGGCCCGCGATTCCCGAGGCGAGTTTTCGAGCGGAGCAGTCCGCGATTCCCGTGGAGATCGCACTCGCGGATGCGGTCCCCAGCGACTACGACGCTGTGATTTTTACCGGTTCGAATCCGTTGCGATCCATGGAGTTTCTCGCAAGCGGATCGGAGTTTCAGGTCACCGAGCGGTTCGTGCAGTCGATGAAGCGTGAGGGACGGTGTGTGGCCGGAATCTGTGGTGGAATCGCCGTCTTGGCCGACGCCGGCGCAGTCCGCGGCCAAATCGTGGCCCACAACCCGTATGCCTTGGACGTGGTCCAACCCGGCCACGGCATCGTGGATTGGGATCGCTCCAGGCGGGTCGTCGTGGACGCGGAGACGCATGTGGTCACGGCTTCGGATCCTACCGATGCGATGAAGTTCATCGAAGCGGTGCTCGGACAGGTCGCACAGCGGCGAACGAACCGCTGACCCACTGGGACTAGGGGGGCTGTTGTTTGTCACTGGGTGGGGTGCCGCAATCGCTATCGCCCCTTTCGGCAAGTCGCAGCCTAGCCAACGCACCTAGGCCATGTCCCGCGCCAGCAAACCTTCGGGCGTCCTGGACCGCCACAAAATGCCATTTGAAGACTGGCAGTTGCCGGGGAAAACCCTATTTCCCCTCGTTTTTTTGACACTCGGTGTCTGGATTGATAGGTTCCGCAGACGACTGAACGTCAATCGAGATTTTCTTTCTTTTCGCACGGTCTTTTCATGAACACGCATCCGCCGGCCATTCAGGCGTGGTGGGTGGTGTTGGCTTCGGTTCATGCAGTGGCTCGTCGGCGGTGCCTACGGTCATGGCAGTCGCGCGCGAGCACGGATTGGAGGAGGACGGGTCAATGCCCACTCCGCGTCTCCGTACCAACATCGCGCGCATCAGCGGCTTGAGCATTGTCCGCATCGGACTTCGCCGACGCGGAATCGACGGTGCGTCGCCGCCCTTCTGGTGGCGCTCGCCAGTGTCCACGTCGCCGCCTTTATCCACATCGCCGGCCTCTCTGGCGTCGCCGGCCGCAATCTTCATGCTTCGTTCCATACTTTTTTCTTTGTTTCCTGACCGAGGAGTATTGTGATGCCGCACTT
>CAIXSC010000040.1 GCA_903921945.1 uncultured Planctomycetaceae bacterium | reverse complement strand
CCGTGGCGGCAGTTTCGCGTTCCCTGCGGACGGTTGCCGGCCGGCGTTTCGCGGCGGGAGTGCCCCGTCGTACCGCGGTGGCGATCTTGGTTTCCGGCTGGCCCTGAGTCCCGTCGGAGTCCCGGCCGAGACGGGTGGAAACAAGAAAGATTAGCGGAGCTAGGGCGTGTGGCGGTGGGGAGCGAAGGCGATGAGTGCCTGGCACCGATTCTGTTCTTTTGAGGGTGGACGGATGAACCACGGATGGCACGGATAACACGGATCAAACGGATAAGGCGGATGAAGTGCAGGGCAACCATGGAACCTTGGAAATCATCGCCTCTTTGATCCGTGTATCTCCGAGTGATCCGTGGTTCAAACACCTTCGGGATTGATGCGAAGGCGGTCAGTGCCTCGCGGCTTCGGGGTTAGGGCGGCCGGGTGGAAGCGGACCCTGGGCTACGATCGATCGTCGCTATGCGACTAAGCGTAAAGGCCGAAGGCGATCAGTGCGCGGCACCGATTCCAGTCTGTCCCTGGTTTCCAGGGGTCCTCGACGGACAAGATGTCCGTCGTACAAAGACGCGATTTCCGCTCTCAGGAGATCTTTTTCCTCAAAACAGGTCGTACGGAAAGAACAAATGTTTCCGTACAACCAACGGCGGCCATTGCTTCAGTGGAGGCGGCGGGAATTGAACCCGCGTCCCGTTGTATTTCCATGCGCACTTCTACGGGTGTAGTCGATTCTTTGCGTTTCGCCATCAGGGCCCCGTATCGACGCGGTGCCCCGATGACTAGCCAGAAACATTTTTTAGCCGCGACCGTTTCCGGCGTGGATCGCAGCGATCTGGATTTGGCAACTGACTTTTGGGCCTCTCCAGCTAAAGCCCGCAGTCAGAAGCAGCCCGTATTAGGCTGCTAGAACGAGGTTACCCTCGGCACTTACAATGTGGTCAGCTATTAACGTGGCCAACTGACCAACCACGACACGCCATGCGCACTTCAGTCTACCCGGTCGATTCCAATTCGCCCCCTAAAAATGTAAACACCGACCACAACCCCAACTCGATCCGATCACCAACCACGCCGTCTCCGAATCACCGAATCGGACGCGCCTCGGTTACCTTCTCTCCTTCGTCCAGAACCCCGAAAAGGTTCACCGAACCCTCGCGAAATTCCGCCGGCTTATCCTATCCCGCTGGCACCCCACGGGCAACATCCTCCGGACTTTACCTTGTTTTTCTTCGATGACGGACTGCGGCTCCTTGATCTCGACTTGGCTGTCGATGCCCGCCAGCGGCAGCCCCGCGGCTTCGTCTCCCATGCTCATTTCGACCACCTCGCGCCCCATGAGCTCGCGTTCTGCACGCCCACAACCGCTCGGTTCTACCGCCGCCGGCTCGGCGGCGACCGGTTGGTCCACGAATTGCCCTTTCGCGAACCGTTCGCTTGGAACGATCACCGACTGACCACTTTCCCCGCCGGCCATATCCTCGGATCGGCCATGCTGCTCGTCGAATCCCCCCACCTCAAGCTGCTCTATACGGGCGATTTTCGACTCCGACCCGCCGCGACCGCCGAAGCGGCCGACCCGCCTCGCGCCGACTACTTGATGATGGAAGCCACCTTTGGCTTGCCAAAATACCGGATGCCGCCCCGTCGACAGTCCCTCGATCAACTCACCGGCATCCTTCACACGGCCATCCGCGCCGGGCAAGTTCCCGTCATTTTCGCCTACGTGCTCGGCAAAGCCCAAGAGATCACCCGACTGCTCGTCGATGCCGGATTTCATGTCCGACAACATCCGGCGATCTATCAACTCAGCCGCGAGTACGAATCGGCCGGCTGCCCGCTCGGCAAACCCCACTACGACGAATACCGAACCGACTCGGCCGCAACACCTGCCGCAACTCCAGTCGCAACTCCAGCCGCAACATCAGTCGAACCAGTCGCAACACCAGTCCAACCGTCTGCCGCGAACGCTGAGTCGCCGAACGGCGCCGACCCTCGAGCCGCTCGCCGACCCGAAGTCTTCGTCTTTCCCCCGCCCGGCCATCGATGGGGCGGTCCTGAATTGCCGGCGGATCGAGTGACCATCGCCGTGACCGGTTGGAGCCTTGATCCCCAATACCGCTTTAAAGCGGGCGTCGATTACGCGGTCCCATTCTCCGATCACGCCGACTTCGACGAGCTGCTGGAATGCGTCGATCGCGTCGCGCCACGACAGATCTATTGCTGGCACGGCCAGTGCCGGCTCGTCGACGAACTACGCGACCGCGGCTGGGACGCTCATTGGCTCCCCAGCGTTCGCCGACCACGACCGTTCCGGCAGACCCGCCAAACCCGGCTCTTCTGACAACAGCGGCCGGCCGATCGCCACGCCGCACAACCCGCCCCGCCCAAAAGCTGACGCCTAAGCGAACAGCCTTGTACCTTCAGCGTTTAACGATCAGCCTCCAGCGATCAGCCTCCCGCCTTCAGCCTTCAGCGATCAGCCTCCCGCCTTCAGCCTCTCGCCTTCAGCCTTCAGCCTCTAGCCTTCAGCCTCTAGCCTCACTAGGCTTTCGCCTTCGAGCGTGACTCGCGGAGTCCACGACTGAGGATATCGCGCAGCAGGGGCGAGTAGTCTTCGTATCGGGCTTGGTCCGGGGCATCGCCGGCGTGCTGGAAGATCGCGTCCCGCGGTTTCTTTCCGAGCGCGATCAACGTGGAGCTGACCGTGCCTTTTTCCGACCCGCGCACCACCATGCTGGGCCGATCCGGCAAGGCGGCGGGCCGAGCAAACACTTTGCTCGCCACCGCCAGAAACTTGACCGGGGAATCGAGCGTTTGGAGCGTCAGCAGTCGCCGGGCCAACTTGCCGCGTTCGTCGCGGTGGTCGTTGACATCCAAATTGCCGACGATGCTGAGACCGTCTTCCAATTCGACCGCGTCGAGGTCGTTACCCGCTTGGACCACCCACCCGCTTTCGCTGTCGGCGCACACGAAGTTCACGCCGGCGTAAGCGTTCGAGGAGAGCTCGTCCATGGCCTTATGGACGGCTTCGCGAGCGGAACCGCAGCGGAGCAGTTCGCGGCACAGCACGCCCCGCGATCGCGGGGCCGGTGACACGCCCGACTTGGCTCGGTTGCAGGCGGCCACGAGCAGGCCATGCTGATTCACCCCCAGCCACGTGCCGCCGGCCTCTTGGTCGACGCCACACAGCACGCGGGGCTTCCCCGACTGGATCGCCGGCACCGAGCTGGCCCGGTCGTAACGCTCGTCGCGGTTCATGGCCACAAGAATCGGGGCCTCAGGGACCAACCGATATTGAATGGCGAGGATGCACATTGATCAAAGTTCTTCCGTGCTAAGCCTTTCGCGCCGTCTATCCAGTCGGCGGACACCCGCCTGGTCGTCCGGCGCCGTCATCAGATTGGCAACAATGTATTCTTTTAGCCCGCCGTGTGACACCCCTAGGATGGGGAGCATGCTGTTCGTGGGTACCGTAGCTGCCGATTGGGAAAAATCGCCGCCCGGCCTCTTGAGCCGGCCGGACCGGCCGCCTATCGTGCTCGCTCCGCCGTAAGTCGCGCGACGTTCGCGGGTTTCGTTCAGCCGCGCGGTGGCACGGGCGGCCTTTCGGCGGGATCGGAAATTCGGTCCGCCGCCAACTCGCAAAGGGGACGGCGGCGACAGTGACAAATCTTCCATAGAAGGTATGAGGCATGAATCGAGCGGCGAGCGGTTCGCCTGTGCGGGTGGCGATCATCGGGGCGGGGAAGGTCAGTGACTACCATCATGTGCCGGCGATCCGCTTGGATCCCCGCGCGACCTTGGTGGCCGCCTGCGATGCGTCCGAGGAGCTGCTTCGGCAGCGGCGGTCGGATTGGGGCATTGATTATGTGACGACCGACTACGAACAGATCTGCCGCGATCCGAACATTGATGCTGTCGTGATCGCCACCCCGAACTTTACCCACAAGTCGATCGCCGTCGCCGCGGCCTTGGGTGGCAAGCACATCATGTGCGAGAAGCCGCTGGGTTTGAATGCCGCCGAGGTGCGGGCGATGTACCACGCGGCGCGGGACAACCGCGTCGTTCACATGACGGCTTTCACGTACCGGTTCGCGCCGTCGATGCGGTATCTCAGCCATTTGGTCAAATCGGGGGCGATTGGCCAGCCGCGGCATTTTCGCAGCCAGCGATTCCTGGACTGGCCGGAAACCAGTTGGGGATGGCGTCAGTACAAGGCGCAAGCCGGCGCCGGCGATCTATTCGATATGACCATCCATCGCATCGACTTCGCGATCGACTTGATGGGCCCGGTCGAGCGTATCTGTGGAGCGGTGGCTCGGTTCGCGCCGCGCGATCGAACCGTGGACGGGAAGCCGTGTCCGCCCTCAGAGGTGGACGACTGGTCGTGTTTGATCGGCGAGTTCCAAAACGGGGCGACGGGCGTGTGGGAAGGCACGACGCTGGCGAAGGGGTACGAATTCAAAGGATTTGGCCACGAGTGGGCGGAGGTGAACGGGTCGGAAGGTTCGGCCGTTTACCGGCTGCACATGCCCAACCAGATCATGCTCGGCAAGACGGGGTCGGACTTGGCGCCCGTGGACGTGCCGGCGGAATTCCTGAAGCCGGCGGGCAGTCCGCGGGATCCGAGTGTCGGCGAGCCGGCGACCGTTTTCCGCTACGATCTGATGTGGGAGTTCATTTCGGCTATCACGGAAGGACGCGACGCGGTGCCGAGTTTCCTGGACGGCTTGCGGGCCCAAACGGTTGCTGATGCGTGCTTGTCGTCCCACGAGCGGCGGACATGGATCGACATTCCCGACGAACCTCGTTAACTTGCGAAGACTCTGCGGACCAGCGCCCGTTTCGCCGGTCTCGCGGAGTGTGCCAACGGGACAAGACTTGCCTGCCGCCGAGCGTACGCTCGCGGATGCCGGCGGGGTCAGTGGCAGGTGCGAAGTTTGGCGGGAGGTGACGGAGCGGTATGGCGGTAATCCCGGACTCGGAGGAGCGGCTCGACGAATCCCTGGCGACGACCGGCAGGTTGCACTCGCTGATGGGCGTTCAGGTGTTGGCCATGGGCGCGGCCCTTCCGCCACAGCGTGTGACGAACGAGGATCTCGCCGCGATCGGTTGCGACGCCGACTGGATCCGCAAACGCACAGGGATCGAGGAACGGCGGCACGCGGCTGCCGGTTCCGGCGCCAGCGATTTGGCGACGCAGGCGGCTCAGCGAGCCATGGAGCGGGCGGGCGTCCTGGCGGCGGACATCGATTTAATCGTGGTTGCCACCGCGACCCCGGACACGTTGATTCCGTCGACCGCGTGTCTCGTGCAGCGGCGCCTGGGGTGCGTCGCGCCGGCGATGGACTTGAACGCCGCCTGTTCGGGGTTCGTCTACGGTTTGGTGACGGCGGCCCAGTTTGTCAAAAGCGGCTGTAGCCGGCGGGCGTTGGTGATTGGCGTCGACTTGATGTCGCGGACGGTGAATCCCCGCGATCCCAAGACGTATCCCTTGTTTGGCGACGGCGCCGGAGCGGCGATCCTCGCCCCTGGCGAACCGACCCAAGGACTGCTTGGATACGCCCTGGGAGCCGACGGCAACGGCGCGGAACTGCTGTGCATCCCTGGCGGCGGATCCCGCGAGCCGCTCGATCCCGGCCGGCTCGCCGACGGCCGCCAGTATCTGTCGATGTCGGGCAAGCCGATCTTCAAGTGGGCCGTCCGTTTGATCGCCGATTCGATCCGAGACGTGTTGCGACATGCCGGTCTCCGCAGCGACGACGTCCAGCATGTCGTGCTGCATCAAGCCAACCGGCGGATCCTGGAAGCGGCCTTCGAGTCGCTGGGCTTTGGACCTTCCCAAGCGGTGGTGAACATCGAGCGGGTTGGAAACACGTCGGCCGCCAGTATCCCGATGGCCTTGGAAGAGGTGGCGAGCGCCGGACGCATCGCCCGGGGCGACGTCGTGTTGCTATGCGGCTTCGGCGCGGGTCTGACTTGGGGAACCGTGCTGTTGCGTTGGTAAAATCTTATTCCCAGTGGCTTACATTTCGCACCGCCATTTAGCATTGAGGGAGTCGCCGCGATGAAACGTCTACCGACGCGCAGCCAAGTGAAAGAGGGCGACACGTGGGACCTGTCGAGTCTCTTCCGGGAAGCGGCCGAGTGGGAGGCTTTGTATCAGCGGCTGGAAGCCGACATTCCAAAATTCGAGACGTTTCGCGGCCGGCTTGGCGAGGACGCGGCGACGCTCGCCGACTGCCTGCGGTTCGACCTGGAATTCGACCGCGCCTGCGATCGGCTCGGCACTTACGCGTTCTTGCGATCGGCCGAGGACCAGGCGAATAGCGATTCGCAGCGGATGGTCGGCCGCTTTCAGAATTTGTCGACACGCGCCGGCCAAGCGGCCAGTTTCATGTCGCCGGAGATCCTGGCGATTCCGGCCACGAAGATCAAGCGTTTCCTCGCCGCGCCGGAGATAGCGCCTTATAAACTGCACTTGGAACGCAAACTGCGTTACAAGCCGCACACGCTCTCCGATAAAGAGGAAAAACTGCTCGCGATGCAAGGCGAAATGGCGCAAGCCGCCGGCAAAGCGTTTCGACAATTGCTCGATGCCGACATGAAGTTCGGGTCCATCAAAAACGACAAAGGTCAAACGGTCGAACTGAGCAACGCCAGTTTCTCGCAGTTCCTGGTGTCGCCGACCCGCAGCGTGCGCAAGACGGCGTTCCATCAGTTTTACGAGCAGTTCGGGGCGCACGAAAACACGCTGAGCGCGACGCTGGCGGGCTCGATCCAAAAGGATGTCTATTACGCGAAGGTCCGCGGCTTTTCCAATTCGCTTTCGGCGTCGCTCTTCGCCGACGACGTTCCGGTCTCGGTCTACGACAACCTGATCGCCTCCGTTCATAAGCATCTACCGACGCTATACAAGTTTTACGAGCTGCGCCGGCGGAAAATGAAGCTCAAGGAAATCCATCACTACGACACCTATGTGCCGATCCTGGCGGACCTTGAGAAGAAGCACTCGTGGAAACAGGCATCGGATCTCGTGGTGGAATCGCTCGCGCCGCTCGGGTCGGAGTACACCGAGGTGTTGGCGAAAGGCTTGCATGGACGCTGGTGCGACCGCTACCCGAACCAGGGCAAGCAAAGCGGCGCGTTCAGCAGCGGGACGTTTGACAGCGACCCCTACATCCTGATGAACTTCCGGCCCGATGTGTTCAACGATGTCTTTACGTTGGCCCACGAAGCGGGCCATTCCATGCATTCCTACTACTCGGCGAAGTCCCAACCGTATCAGTATTATGGCTATGCCATTTTTGTCGCCGAAGTGGCGAGCACATTCAACGAGGAGCTCCTCAGCCACCATTTGTTGGCCCGCACGACCGATGCCCGCGAGCGGGCCTATCTGATCAACCGCGCGATCGACGACATCCGCGGCACGATCTTTCGCCAGACGATGTTCGCCGAATTCGAGCGGACGACGCACGCGATGGTGGAAGCTGGCGAACCGCTCACCGTGCAAGCGATCAAGCAGGTTTACCGCGGACTGCTCGAACGGTATTTCGGACCGCAGTTCGCGATCGACGATGAACTGTCGTTGGAGTGCTTGCGAATTCCCCACTTCTACCGCTCGTTCTACGTCTACAAATACGCGACCGGCTTGTCGGCCGCGATCGCTTTAAGCCAACGTGTGCTGGGTGGCGGCCACCGCGAACTGAACGACTACTTGGCCTTCTTGAAATCGGGTTGTTCCAAATTCCCCTTGGAACTGCTCCGCGACGCGGGCGTCGACATGGCCAGCCCGACCCCCGTCGACACGGCGCTGACACATTTTGGCCGGCTGGTGGATGAATTGGCGCTGCTCTTGAAGTAGCCTAAAGCGGCATGACGCGGCCTTAAGCGGCATGAACTGGTCGGCGGTCGACGGCGAGTCGTGTCCTCGGGGCCGGCGGCATTCGGCGGGCGGCATGGAGCCGGCAGAATTGGGCGGCGTTGTTGGGCCGGCGGCATGGGGCCGGTGACATGGGGCCGGCGGCATAGGGGCGGCGGGTTTACGTGGTGGAAGCACGGACGGCGAGTCACAAGGAGCGAGCGATGGCGATGGTCGATCGGCGGCGGTTTTTGGAAGTGACGGCGGCGGCCGGCTTGACCGGCGTGGCACTCGGAATGGCTCGACGAGCCGAAGCGGCGCCGAAAGGGTCGCAGATGGCGTTCGGATTGGTGACCTACATGTGGGGCGCCGATTGGGACTTGCCCACGTTGCTCGCGAATTGCCGCGAGACGAAAGTGCTGGGCGTCGAACTGCGAACGACACACAAGCACGGCGTTGAACCGTCGCTGGACGAACGCCAACGCATGGAAACCCGTAAACGGTTCGCGGATAGCGGCGTGACGTTCGTGGGTATCGGCAGCAACGAGCGTTACGATCACCCCGACCCAGCGCAGTTGAAGAAGGCGGTCGAGGCGACCAAGGAGTTCATCCGTTTGAGCCACGATGTCGGCGGGACGGGTGTGAAGGTGAAACCCGATACGTTCCACAAAGATATTCCCCGCGAGCGGACGATCGAGCAGATTGGCAAGGCCCTACTGGAACTGGGCGAGTACGGCGAGGGGTTTGGCCAGCAAATCCGGCTCGAAGTTCACGGCCAATGCGCCGAATTGCCGACGATCAAGGCGATCATGGATGTGGCGAAACATCCGAATGTGGCCGTGTGTTGGAATTCGAATCCGACCGATCTGAAAGGGGAGGGACTCGAACACAACTTCCGCTTGGTGAGCGGCCGGTTCGGCGAGACGTGCCACATCCACGAACTGGAAACGACGGAGTATCCGTGGGAAAAGCTGTTCCGGCTGCTCGTGGATATCGACTATCGCGGCTGGCTGCTGCTGGAGGCGGCAAGCAAACCGGCCGACCGCGTCGCCGCCCTGGCGCGACAGCGCACGCTGTTCCAGGAACTGATCGCGAAGTGCCAAAAGGCATAGCGGGACCGTGCCGGCAGGCGTGGCGGCGGGGTTTTCCGCCAGCGTGGACCCGGGTGTTCAAAACGGGTGGCCGCGATGTCTCCGATCCGCAAGCGACGCGACGCGTCTGAACCGCCTAAGCGGTGGCGGACAGGCAGTGGCGGTTGGCCATGGCGATGCCGCTGACGATGGACCCGATGATTCCGACATAGCCTTGATCGGTGCCGCACAAGAAGAGATTGCTGAGGTGAGTGCTGCCGTCGAACCGTTTCTCCGGGGCCCCATAGACGGCGCCGTTGTCGTGCCAGGTAAAGCGGCGAATGGTGAGCGGCGTGAACATGTCGGTATCGACGATGTGTCCACGGAAATCGGGCATAAAACGGACCGCGGCGGCGGCCGTTCGGTCGAACCAGCGGAGTTTCTCCAGTCGATACTGCGCTTCGTTCAGCGCCGACCAGCGATCGAAATTCGCGATCGCCGTGATGCGAATGACCCCTTCGGGCAGTTTGCCGTCTTCGGGCGGATACTGGAAGTTGTTGGGCGAGCAGATGACGCCCGTGTGCAGATCGACAAGCTCGTCGCACTTACGCCACTCGAAACGCGGCCGGTCGTTGTAGAACACGATGGTGCGATCGTGGCCCAAGTCGCGCGGCTGGACATTGAGGATCGACATGGTCTCGATGAACGACATCTGACCGGCTCGAGCGGGCTCGACGATCGACTGGTCGTCGCACAGCCGCAGCGTTTCCACGGCACCGGCGGACGACAGGATATTGCGGGCGAGCAGTTCGGTGCCGTCATCGAGCACCACGCCGACCGCCCGGCCGTTTTCCACGTGGATCCGGCTCACGCCGCTCCGCAGCCGCAATTCGCCGCCCAGTTCGCGAAAGCGGCGCACGAGGTGTTTGAGGATCAGCCGCACGCCTTTGAACGGTCGGGCCATGCCCTCCAAAAAAATGCTGCGGAACATGATGCAGAATTGGCCCCAGTCCATGTCCTCTTCACGGGCGTTGCCGTACCACATGAGCGGACAGAGGAGCATTTCGACCAGCAACGGGTCGTCGAACAGTTCCGCCAGCCGTGCCCGGCCCGACATGCGGAAGTGCTCGTCGTTCAGGTCGTCGTAATCCACGACGGCGGCGAGCAACCGTTGAAAGTTGTCGGTCTGGCGGGGGAACAGTCGGCGGATTTCCGCTTCCAGTCGCCCGATGTCGTTGTCGAAGTCGAGGTGAACGCCGGGGAAGGCGATCCGCGAGCCGATCTGGGGCGAGAGCGATAGATCTTCCCACTTGAAACGCAACTGCCGCAGCAACCGGGCGAGCGGTCCTTTTTTCGCTCCTTTGGGAGTGAAATTGGTGACCGCGTGCAATCCGACATCGAAGTCGCGGCCGCGGAGCCGATAAAACGAATTCAAACCGCCGATCGTGGTGTGGCGTTCCAGCACGCACACTTTTTGTTCGTAGTGGGCGAGCCGGATTCCGGCGGCGAGGCCGGACATTCCCGCGCCGATGATCAGCGTGTCGTACATCGCGAGCTACTTGCGAACACAATCGACCATTTTCGGCGTGAGGTACGTCACAGTGCTGGCCATGCTGGCCAGTTGGCCGTAGTCCTCTTCGGGAATCTGCACGCGATGGCGTTTGCGCAGTTCCATGACGATATCCAGGAAGTCCATGCTGTCGAGCGCCAGTTGCTCGCGGAAAGGCTTGCCGTCGTCCAACGCGCCGAGATCATCATCGGGAGTGATGTCGGACAGGATATCGACGATTTCTTCGCGGATCTCTGCGGGACTCATTGTGGAAGGCGACCTCAAACCGAGAACTTCTTGATGATGGCGACCGAATTAATGCCCAGCATCCCAAAAGAGTTGTTCAGAATGTACTGGGTACGTCCAATTTCGCGGGGCTGGTTCAGCACCAGGCCTGGCAGTTCGCAGGCCGGATCCAATTCGTCGACGTTGATGGTCGGGTGGCACACCCCGTCGTCGAACGCAGGCAGGTTGCCCGCTAGTTCCAGCGCCCCGGCGGCCCCCATCGCGTGCCCGATGAAGCTCTTCGTGTTATTGAAGTTGGTCCGGGTCGAATGGCCGAAGACTTTGCGTAGCGCCGTGCATTCCTGAATATCGCCACTGTCCGTGCCAGTGGCATGCGTGCTGACGATATCGATTTGTTCCGGAGCAAGTCCGGCGCGGCGGAGCGCCAGTTCGACGCACTGCGCCTGACGTTCGGGATTGGGCAGAACGAAGTCGGTGGCGTCCGTGTTGATCGCGTAACCGGCCAGCTCTCCGTAGATCCGCGCTTGGCGGCGTTTGGCGTCTTCCAGCCGCTCCAGGATGAACACGCAGCCACCCTCGGCGACCACGATGCCGTTTCGCTGCAAGTCGAACGGTCGCGACGCTTTCGCGGGCTCGGCATGCTTCGCCAACGCCCCTTGGCTGTTGAAACCGGCGAAGATTCCGAACGTGTGGATGCTCTCCGAGACTCCGCCCGCAAGCGCCAGATCGCAATCGCCCAGACGAAGCATCTGGGCGCCTTGGATCAATCCGGCGTTGCCCGCCGCGCAGGCGGCTCCGAGCGTGTAGTGAGGGCCCGTGATCCCCATGTTCAACGCCACTTCGCCGGCCGGGTTGTTCGCCACGGTCCGCGGATTGTGGTGGTGCGACCAGAACGCGGTGTCGTAGTCGTACCCTTTGATCAGGAAGATCTCGTTCTCGGTCTCGACATTGCCGTGCTCGGTCACACCCAGATAAATGCCGACCGTCGAGCGATCGAAGTTTTTCCAATCCAGCCCCGAGTCCTTGATCGCCTCGTTGGCGCAATAGATCGCGACGCTGCCCGCGCGAGTGCCGCGGCGAATGTCTTTTTTGCTCTGGTAACGCAAGGCGTCGAAATCGCAGACGCCAGCGAGCGTCGCCCCGAAGTAGCGAATCTCGTAAGGCCGAACGCCGCTCCGGCCCGACAACAGCGCAGCACGGTACTCCGCAGGTGAATTCCCGTTCGGGGAAGTGAGCCCGATGCCGGTAATCACCACGCGTTGGGAATCAGGAAGATTCGTGTGGCTTGAGCTTGCTATCATCGGGCCAACGTCGAGGGCGATGGTTTTCCGCGTGAAACCTAACTTATCCGGCCGCCGTTTGGCAAGCGGCCAGACGCTTCATCCCCTCTTCCGTTGAGATGTCCGCCCGATAACCGAAGTCCCGTTCAGCTCGACGGATATCGAAAAAATGGTCCTTCGCCAACTGGGCCGCCAGAAACCGGGTCATCCGCGGTTCCGACCTGATGCCGAGCAGCCGATACGCCCCCTCCAGCGCCCCGCCCAGCCGCCACGCGGCCCGGAATGAAATCGCCTTCCGGAGCGGTGGCAGGCCGGCGATCGCCAGCAACTCGTCGATCCACTGCCAGCAGTTCACCGGTTCTCCCTGCGATAGAAAATAGGCGCGCCCGGCGACGGGCGAGCCGGGCTTGAGGGCATCGGCGGCTTGGCAATGGGCCGCCGCCGCGTTCTCGACGTAGATCATGTCGACCCGATTGCGGCCGTCTCCGACCCGCCGCAATTGGCCCCGCCGCGCCCGCTCCCACAGTCGAGGAATCAAATGGCGGTCACGCGGCCCCCAAATCAAATGCGGCCGCAAGGCGCAAGTAAGCAAGGAGCCGACGCCGTTGGCCGCCAACACCCGCTGCTCCGCCAACGCCTTCGTGTGCGGATAATGGCACAGCCAACGCGTCGGGTAGGGAACCAATTCATCGACGCCCGACTGATCCGAGCCGTCAAATGTCACGCTCGGACTGCTCGTGAACACCAACTTCCGCACGCCGCAGGCATGGCAGGCGTCAAGGACATTTTGGGTGCCAACCGTGTTGATGCTGTGGAAGTATTCCCACGGTCCCCAAATACCGGCGACCGCCGCCGTGTGATGAACCGTCTCGACGTCCACACAAGCGGCCCGCACCCGAAACGGTTCGCGCACATCGCCGACGCAGAGTTCGGCGCCCAGCCGCCGGAGTTCGCCGTCGTCGCGCCGCACAAGCGCTCGCACCTGTTCGCCCCGAGCCAACAGCCGCTCGACGACGTAACGGCCGAGAAAGCCGGTCGCCCCGGTCACTAAATGCAATGCCATGTTCGACCCCGGTCCGCGTTACGGATCCCGCCGCAGGTCGACCACCCGCGGAGTTTGGGACGCCGCATACCATCGCTTCCACAGGACCTTATCGTAGCCGAAGCCCGCACCGGGATAGAGCGCCGTGAGCGCCGCCAGCACCGCGCCGTTCTGAAGCTCGGAAACCACCACCTTCGGACCGCCACCCATGCTCAGTCCCGCGCCGCCATCGCCCGAGAAGCTGGGCGTGATTCCGCTGCCAGAGCCGAGCGTCTGCTTGTGTTTCGTGGTCAACGCGTCGATCAGTTCCGGCGTCACGCCCCGTTCGCCAAACCGCTCCAGCACCAAGGCCGCGCGATTGACGATCGTGTTGTTGTCGTCGCGAAGACGCTCGGCGACCGATTCCGCCAACCGCGGCGACGCGAATCGCTGGAGCAGGTCCAACGCCTTCTCGCGGATCGCCGAGTCATCCTCGTAGATGGAACGTTTCGCCAACGCGTTGACGGCGCCCGGCGAGCCAAGCCGGCCCAGAACATCGAGGTACAGCATTTTCATGTCCCGCGACTCGTCGCGGCCGTCAAGCAACTGCACGAGCGCGGCCGTCGCGGCCGGATCGCGGATCGCTCGAATCTCCTCCAACGCCCGTTCACCGCCCTTCCGGCCGACTTTGCCGCGAAGGATTCGCAGCTTTTGCTTCCACTCCAATTCCTCTTTGCGCCACTGTTCGCGAGCCAACAGCAGTTCCAATTCCTGCGGCAACCGCCAATCCGTTCCATGCCGGACGTACCCAAGCCCCTGACGGTATTCCTCCGTCGTCATCCAGCGGCCGCTCAATCGCTGGTAGCCCAAGAGCGATCGCGCCTTCTCGTGTTCGGGATCGAGCTTCAAGATTTCGCGCAGGTGCGTTTCCCGCAGCGCTTCCAGCGACCGCTCCCGACACCACTCGGCCATTTTCCAGTGGCCTTCGACCGTGGGCGGCATCTTGGGAAGCAGTTCCTCGTAGCGTCGTTGCACCTCGGTGCGAACGACCACATTGCTGACCGCTTTGGCCGGCAGCACGAGCTCGCCTCCCGATTCCAACCGCACGACATACCGCGTTCGCGGCACTTCATCCCGATTGAGGAACTCACCCTCGACTTGGCCGCCACTGCTCAGAAGGAACACGTCCGCCCGCGCCGGTTCGGGGCCCGCCAGCAATCCTGCCAGTAAACCCGCCAGCAACCCCGCGCCGAGCATCCGTACCGCACTGTCGAGCCTGCGGCGAACGGGGCGAACGCGGCGGAGGCCCAAATGGTGGCGGCCAGTCACCCGTAGCGGCGACGCGGCGATTTCAGGCTGCGAGTGGCAGTGCATGGCGATGGACGCCTTTTCAGCAGGGGATGGGCGACCGCGGGAAGTGCTCATGGGTAGCCAACCCCGTCTTCACGGGCGGTGAGGGCCTCGAACCGGCCGAACTCGAAAACGTCATGGATTCCAGTATCTACGTTAGGCCCGTGCCCGCCAAAAAACCGACCCGAAAAACCCGAAAAAGTAGTAACCGCCCCCAAACCGCGCCCCAGCAGTCAGCCACCCTGGAACCCGCAAACCACCCCGGAACCCGCGACCCACGCCGGAACCCACGACCGGAACCCGCAAACCACCCCGGAACCCGGAATCCGCAACCTGCCAGCCGCGACTCGCGACCCGCAATCTGCCATCCCAACCCGCCACTATCCTCGTTCTGGCTGTAATTCTTGTCTTCGCAGCTCGTCCATGCGTTGTTGGCCGCCGGACACTTCCAGGTATTCGGCGAAATGGGCGGTGCCGAACAGATGTCGTTCCAGGAATTCACGATGCGCTAGCGGTTCGCGTTCCGCTTCGAGCCATGCTTTCAGGTGGAGTTCATCCGAGAAGTATTCGTAGGGCATGTTGCCGGGGTAGCTGCCGCCGGGGACTTCGCAGACGGCATCGACGCAGTAGAACGGGATGAGGGTGGCGGTCGGGTCGCGGCGGATTTCGACGTTGGGGACAAGTCGTTCGCAGCTAACGATCAGTTTTTTCGCGGCGCGGGCCAGATGCCAATCGGCGACGGACGTGCCGCGAATGCGGCAATTTCCGAAGCAGTCGGCCTCGTGAACATGGATGACGGCGACGTCGGGCCAGAGTGCGGGAACGGCGATGAGCGGTTGGCCGGTGAAGGGGCATTCGATTCGCCGAGCGGCGCTGTGAAGGAAGGTGTCGGTTCCGGCCATGGTCCGGAGCGGGAGGAAGGGGACGCCCATCGCGGCGGCCTGCAAGCGGACCGCTAGCGCGTAGTTGGTCCATTCGCACAGTTTGACTTGGCCGCTTTCGACCACGCGGCGAGCGTGGGGCGAGAGTCCCCGGGCTTCCAATCCCACGATATAGGCGACGTCGCAGCAGGCGAGCAATTGGCCGCGGCCGGTGCCATTGCCCGAGCAGAGGATTTGGAAGTCATGGGTCGCCGTGTGGCCGGCGAAGCCGAGTTGTTGAATGCGTTGGCGGACGATTTCGTGCAGCAACGCGGTCGCGATCCGGTCGCCTCCAAAGCCGCCGGACGCGAGGTAATCGCCATTGGAAACGAATTGGCGCACGGCGTCGGCGACCGGCATCACTTTATCGACAAGCCGCTTGGATTTCGCGCGAAACGCCTGTCGTGCCGCTTCCACATCCGGGCTGGTGAATAGCTCGCCCTGGCCGCGGTCCGCACGGGCCGGCTCTCCGCCCGCCGAGTCAACTCTGCTTGTCGTTGTCACTCGCCCACCCTCGCATCGCGCATCTGGTCCGCGAACGGCCGGAAACCAGCCCCGGGGCCGGCGGTAAGCCATCCCTTCGCCGCGACTTGGCCGGCTGCCGCTCCCCGGATAGTATGAAGCCAAGATGTTGACCGGAATATCCCTGACCTGTTTTGTGGCCAGCTATGGCGTGACCCTCGCGGCCGAGGTGTCGCGGTTGTTTTTTCGCGCGCGCATCCGGTTAGTAGCGATTGTGGCGTTCGCCGCGGCCGGATTGCTCGCCCATTCCCTGTTCCTTGTGAACTTGGCTCGAAGCGAGGCGTCGTTAGGCGGGCAGGTGACGCCGTTGTCAAGTTGGTTTGACTGGTGTTTGATCGGTTCCTGGCTGGTCGCGGCGGTCTACATCGTGTTGCTGCTGCGGCGGACGGAAAACTCGGTCGGCCTGTTCTTGCTGCCACTGGTGCTGGGGTTGATCGGAGTCTCATGGTTTGTGCGGGATGAACCGCATTTTCCGCGGGACGAGGCGTTGGGAATCTGGCGGAGCGTTCACGGTTTCGCGCAACTGTTCGGCACCGTCGCCGTGTCGCTGGGGTTCGCCGCCGGATTGATGTACCTGTCGCAGTCGTACCGGTTGAAGCACAAGTTGCCGCCGCGGCCCGGTTTTCGCCTTCCCAGCCTGGAATGGCTGCAGCGTTGTAATCGGTGGATGTTGCTCGTCTCGACGGGGCTATTTGTGGTCGGCTTGATCGCGGGCATCGTG
>CAIXSC010000039.1 GCA_903921945.1 uncultured Planctomycetaceae bacterium | reverse complement strand
CTCGTTTTCTTGCCGTCACTCGCGGTCATCGTTCCCACGCGCCCGTCGATCGCGCCGGCACCATCGCCCGCGTCCTCAACCACTGGTGCGTCTGGATCGACGGGCAAGACGGTTCGACGCATGGGACGGCAGGCGCTGTTGGCGGGCGTCGAGTATCTCGAGGACGAGCCGAGCAGTTCGGAGGCGGATCTAGTGGGACCGGCGGCGCGGCGCCGCGTGCCGGCGCCTCACAAGCCGACATTCCCTTTGATGGCGATGCAGTCCAACGGGGTCTGTGTGTCGCTCGAGTGGCGTCGACAGCCAGGGCTAGCGCCGCTGTTCGATTGGCCGGATCGACAGTTAGGTTCCGAAGGCAGTGTGATGGCGTTGATCGCGCCGGGCGCGGAGCCATCGGTGCGAGACGACGGCGAGCCGCTGCCCCATTCCGTGTGGCCGCTGGCCGCCGACGTCCCGTTGACGCATCGAGGGCATGTGCGAGTCGAATCGGGGGACTCGGTCGTGCCGGCGGTGAAGGCGTTTGTGCAGCGACGTGGATTGCCGCCTCTGCCAGCGCGACCGACACTCGAGGCATACATCGCCCAAGCCGGCGCCGGTTGGCTCGACGGACCGCTTCGCGACGGGGCTCGCTTCCGCCACGCGGTTGGCAATGGTTTTACCGCTCAGCCCGCGTTCGACGCCGCGTGGATGCTCGACGCGCTGGCCAGCGCGTCGCCCACCGGGCCGCGTCGGGCCGCGTGGTTCGGGGCGGCTGACGAGGCTGCCGCCGCGGTCGCGGCGGGCCAAGAGTTCTTCGCGCAGGTGGGCCATTTGCAGCCGCCGCTCGCCGGACTCGCGCGCGGCCGTTTCCGAGATATTCAGCCGCAAGCAGCCGGTGTCGCCAGGCAACTGCTCGGCCCGATGAACGGCGCCTTCGACGCGGATGGAGTCGCTCGCTATCGTCCGCCGGCGCAGGGGATCGATTACAGCCGCACGCATGGCTCGACCGAGGCGAATGGATTCGCCGCGCTGCCGGTGCTGCGGGCGCTGCAAGCCGCCTTGCACTCGGGCGACCGCGAACTTGTCCGAGCCGCGTTGGAACGTCTTGGCAACTTGGAGCCGTTTCGTGGCGGTGTGCCGCGCGGCGCGCAGACGTGGGAGATCCCGCTCCACACGCCGGACATCCTTGCCGCCGCGCATTTGGTGAAGGCGCACGTGTTGGCGTATCGAGTCACCGGCAACCTTCGCTACCTGGAACTGGCCCGCGAATGGGCTTGGACAGGTGTCCCGTTCGTCTATCTCGACCCGGTCGATTCGCCGCAGGAGGTCCGGCGGAACCCGCAGCGGAATGAACCGGCGAACTCCCAACCGAATTCCCCGCGGACTGAATCGGCGAACTCCCAACCAAACTCCCAGCGACATGAATCGCCGAATGTCCAACCGGATTCCGAGCGGAATGGATCGCCGAATGTCCAACCGGCTTCCCAGCGACATGACATGCCGGAGCCTTCCGGCGCGGTCGGTCCGTACGCCACGATCGCGGTGCTTGGCGCGACGCAGTGGAAAGCACCGGTCTGGATCGGCTTGCCGGTTCAATGGTGCGGTCTGGTCTATGCCGACGCCCTGCGTTGGCTGCAACCTCACGACCCCGAGGGCCCGTGGGAGCGATTGGCCGACGGCATCACGCTCTCGGCGATCCAGCAGTGCTATCCGCCTGGACATCCGCACGCGGGCCTGCTTCCCGACTCGTTCGACCTTGTCCTTCAATCCCGCAATCCGGCCGACATCAACCCCGGGACACTGCAACCTCTCGCGTTGGAACTGCTGGCCGGCCAGCGTTCCCATGACCTTTGGAGTATGTCGACCAACGCGGCGAATGCGGATCGGTCACGCGACGTGACACCGAACGACAAGTCGCGGTCCGGCGACATGAGCGCGCTCAGTCCCACGTGGATTTCCGCCGCTGGCCGGATTCGCCGCGTCGACGCGGCGTTCCTCGTCGAACCGTGGCGAGCGAGCGGTTCCCAGGTGGTGGTGCATGGCGCGCCGTGGCCTGCCAAGGTGTTGCTCAATGGCCGACCGCTCGACGAACAACGCCTCGAGTATCTCGCGGCGACGCGAAGTTTGGTGATCGCGCTACCCGACGCGACGCCAGCGCGATTGGAAATCGTTCCGCGCGGCGAATGACAGCGCCATCTGCCCGGCGCGTCGCCCGGTTGTTACGATACGCGGCCTTATGACACTGAAAGCCGCGATTCTTACCGCCCTACCTCCCGAATCGATCCTCAGCCTCGCGCAGGCTGCGTGGCCCGAGGACGCCAACTTCGGCGACAACTCCAGCGCTGGCGACAACTCCCGCGCCGGTAACAACTCCGGCGGAGGCGACGACTCGGGCGCCAGCCTGTCCACGCTGGCCAACATTTTTCGCCAGCGGCTGCGGCGTTCCCCTCGCATCACGCTCGAGGACACCCTCGCGGCGCTCAACAAGGAATCGTTGGTCACGATCTGCCGCGTGGTGGGCATCGATCACCGTGGCCGCCGGGACGAATTGACGATCCGCCTGATCGAATTCGATGCGCAAACGCGCCGGCGTCCGGTCGCGTCCGCCGCCAAAACCCCACGGAGCGCATCCGCAGCGGACGCAGCGCGAATGAATTCTCCTTCCCCAGCGCGATCGAATTCGCGCAAATCTCGATAACCGCAAATCTCGATAACCGCAGGAAAGTGAAGATCGCCGTGGACAATTGGTACGACTACCCGCAGTATTGGGAAATGGCGTTCGCGGAAGATACGAAGCCGGAGAGCGACTTCATCGAGGCGGCGTGCAAAAAATACGCCGCGCGGCCGGTGAAGCGGATGCTCGAACCGGGCTGCGGCAGTGGGCGGTTAGTGATGGAGATGACGCGGCGCGGGTATCGGATGTCCGGGTTGGACTTGAATGTGCCGTCGCTGGAGTTCCTGCGCGGCAGGCTCCGCAAACGCGGTTGGAAGGCGGAAATCCTGGAAGCGGACATGGCCAACTTCCAGCTCAAGCAGCCTGTCGATTGCGCCTTCAATACGTTCAGCACGTTCCGTCATTTGCTGACGGAAACGGCGGCGGAGAGCCACTTTCGAGCGGTGGCGGCGGCGTTGCGGCCGGGCGGCCTGTATTTGCTGGGCTTGCATCTGCTGCCACCCGACGCGGCGTTGGAATGCACCGAGCGTTGGCGGGCCGAGCGGGGCAAGACCAAGGTGGTCTACACGTTCCGCGTCACCGGCACCGATCTGCGGAAGCGGTTCGAGTCAATCCGCGTCAACCTGCTCGTCAAACGCCCGCAAGGCAATCTCAAGTTGCTCACGGAATTCAACCTGCGCACCTACACCGCCCGCCAACTGCGGTCCTTGTTGGCCAAAGTGCCGGAATTCGAACTGCTCGATGTGTTCGACTACAATTACGACCTCACCCGGCCACTTCGGCTCAACGACGAACTCAGCGACACCATCCTAATCCTTCGCAAACGGTCCGACGCATGAACTCGACTCGACTCCGGGCAATCGCCACGCGGTGCATGTGGGCTATCCTCCTCGGCGTTGCCATGGCGAACCCATGGTCGGCGGCGACGGCGGCCGAGCCTGAAAACGGGGAGAAGAAGCCGAATCGACCGACCGCCCACGATCGCCGCGAACTGGAAGGCTGGACCGTCTGGCTCGACACGCGACTGCTCGCCGAGCCGCACGAGGATCTCGGGAAACGCACGTTGCGACTGCTTGGCGATCGCCTGTACGAGATCGCGATGATCACGCCCGCCGACCGCTTGGAAAAGCTCCGCGCCGTCCCGATCTGGCTCGACCTGAACCACGGCGGGTTGAAAGCGATGCAATACCATCCCAGCGCCGGCTGGCTTAAGGGCAATGGATACGAGGAGAAGCTGGCTCAAGGGGTTCACATCCCGGTCGCGCACAGCTTTGCCAATCCACGGCATCACCGGCAACAACCGTGGGCCGTCCTCCATGAACTGGCCCACGCCTACCACGACCGCGAACTGAGCTTCGAGGAGCCGCGGATCAAAGCCGCTTGGCAACGCACTGTCGACGCCAAGAAGTGGCGCGAGGTGCTGCACATCGATGGCCAAGCGATCAAGCATTACGCGTTGACCAATCCGATGGAATTCTTCGCGGAAATGTCCGAGGCGTACTTCGGCATGAACGATTTCTATCCGTTCCAACGAGCCGAGCTGAAACGCGACGAACCCGAGATCCACGCTTTGTTGGTGGAGATTTGGGGCGCGTTGCCGTAGCCAGTGGACTCAACCAGCCGCGGGCCATCGCTCCACCAGTGGAACTCCCGTGACCCTGCCGCCCACGTTGATCTCCCTTTCAGGAGGTTGTCTTGATGCCGCCCATTTCGAACCGGGATCTGTTGCGTCGGTTGGGAAGCGGCGAGTCGATCGACAGCGTGCGACAGACGCTGGGATGGTCCGCGGACGCGTTCTCGGACTGGTGGCGGCGCGAGTCGCAGTGCCGCGCGCCGCGGTTGGAACGCGAGGTGCTCCGCGCGGTTCAGGATACGGTCGAGATCCATCGGGATCGCTGGGGCATCCCGTTCATTCAAGCGAGACACAAGGCGGATGGCTGGTTCGGATTCGGCTACGCGATCGCCCAAGACCGTCTGTTTCAGCTCGATTACCTGCGTCGCAAAGGCCAAGGGCGGCTGGCCGAAATCCTCGGCCCCGAGGGGCTCGCGAACGATCGCTTGGCGCGCACCGTCGGCTTGAACCGGATTGCCGCCGAGTCGCTGGCGGAACTGCCGTCGACGACACGCGATCACCTGGAGTGGTTCGCGGCGGGTGTGAATGCCTGGATCCGGCAAACGGGCGAAAGGCGGCCCATCGAATTCGATCTGCTTGACTATCACCCATCGCCCTGGACCGCGCTCGACAGCGTCTCGATCGAAGTCGAATTCCAGTGGTATCTGACGGGACGCTTCCCCGTGATCTGCCAGCCCGAATTGGCGAAACGCGCCCTCGGCGACGGTCCGCTTTACGACGACTTTTGCCTGGGCGAAGCGGACGAGGAAGCGATCGTTCCGGCCGAAGCCTACCAGCGATTGGCTCAAGAAATCGGGGCGGCGACGAACGCTGGAGCGGGACCGGGATCGGCCGGCAACGGAAACGCCAGCGTGGCGGAACGCGTTGGAAGAACGCTCGGCGCGGGCGAGGCGACCGGAAGCAACAACTGGGTAGTCGCGGGCCGTCATACGCGTTCCGGCAAGCCGATGGTCGCCAGCGATCCGCATATCGCTTTCGAAGCCGTTTCCTGTTGGTACGAAGCCCGCATCGACGCGGGTGACACACGGATCGCGGGCGCGGCCTACGCAGGCATTCCCGCCATCATGATCGGCCGCACACCGACGCTGGCCTGGGGCATCACAAACAATATCTGCTCGCAACGCGACCTGTACCAGGAACGAGTGGATGCCGATCATCCGGGCTGCTTCCTCTTCGGAGAACAATGGGAACCCGAACGTCGCGTGATGGAAACGATTGCCGTCCGCGGCGCCGACCCGGTCGCGTTGCCCGTGCGATTTTCCCGCAATGGCCCGCTTGTCGACGACCTGCTGCCACCGCCCGCGGACCGCACCGGTCCCGTTTCCCTCCGCTGGCTCGGCGCCTCCCACGGCGGCTGGCTAACCGCGTTGCTGGGAATGAATCAAGCTCGCACGGTGGACGAATTCCGCGAGGCGGTGCGGCCGTGGCACGTGCCCACGTTCAACTTGGTCATAGCGGACGCCGCTGGCTCCATCGCCGTTCAAACCACAGGTCGTATTCCGCTCCGCGCCACCGCCGAACGGGGGTACCGCGCGGGTTGGGACCCCGGCCAGCAATGGCAAGGCCTGATCCCGTTCGCCGCCATGCCCCATGCCGTCAATCCGGCCCGCGGTTGGTTTGTATCAGCCAATAACCGACTGGCGGCCAGCGATTATCCGTTTCCACTTTTCGGCACCTGGATCAGCGGGCATCGCGCTCGTCGCATTCGTGAACGTTTGGAGTCGTTGATCGCCCGCGATGCGGCCGCCGGAGCCGGCGGCGCGATCTCGCTCGACGACTTCCGCCACCTCCAGCACGACACGCTAAGTCTCCGCGCCGTCGAATGCCTGCCGCCGCTTCTCGCCCTCCTGGAAACGCAACTGGACAACGCCGTGGGACTCGCCGTGGGACCTTACGTCGAACTCGCCGAGGCCCCGGCGGGAACCGCGATGGGCGCGAGCGATTCGCCGAACGGTGGCGCCTCTGCGACAGGGCCCCAAGCGACAGAACCCCAAGCGACAGTGCCCCAAAATACAGGGCCCCAAGTGACAGGGCTCCAAGCGAAAGGGCCCCAAGGGTCGTTGCTACGAGCGGCGGTGGCGGAACTGCGCGGCTGGGATGGCCATGTGGAAGCCGACTTGCGGGCCCCGACGATCTTCAACGTGTTCTTCAGCAAGTGGGCTCGCGCGGTGGCCG
>CAIXSC010000038.1 GCA_903921945.1 uncultured Planctomycetaceae bacterium | reverse complement strand
GCACACGGAAGAGATTGGGACGTTCAGCGTCTTCGATCGACCACTCGACGAGCGATCTGAGAGCGTGGGCGTTTAGCCGGCGATTTTTGGCTCGAAACCGCTGCTGAATCGTTAATCGCGGCGTCTATCTTTTCCCGCGAATCATCGCCAGATTCCTTTCTGACGGATGTGTGCTCAGATGGTGTTGGGGGGAATTTGGCTTTTCTTGTTTCCTTCTCCGACGAGCGAGACAACCCCGATCACCACCGGAAAACAATGCTTCACAGCGTTGCCAATCGCGACTGCCAAGTCCAACAACCTCATCCAGTCTTTCCAAGGCACCGCTGGGGATGCGGTGCGACTAGCTAATGGACGCGGTTAGTGCATGACATCCGCGAAGGCGGCGTTCAGGCGTTCGAATGCCTTCGGGCCCGCAGCGCCATCGACCACAATGTTCACGCGCACTTCGCTGGTGTTGATCAGATCGATATTGATGCCCGCCTCGGCCAAGGCTTTGAACATCCGGATCGCGACCCCCGTGTGGCTTCGCAGGCCAACACCGGAGACGGCAAGTTTCGCGACGTGCGGGGCGTGGGTGACGCCTTGGCAGGCGAATCCCTCCGCGACTCGTTCCGCAACGCCAAGCGAGTCGGCGAGCCGATCCCGTGGCACCGTAAAAGTCAGGCTGGCTTGTCCTTGCCCTGTATGGCTTTGCACGATCATGTCCACGAAGATGCCGGCCGCCGCCACCTCTTCGAAAACCTTCGCGGCGATGCCCGGTTTGTCCGGCGCGCCCTGGATCGTGACCCGCGCCTGCGAATCGTCCATCGAGATGTCGTCGATGAACAAATCCTCCATGTCGACGCCCTGAAGACGCTCGACCACGTCAGCGGCGTTCACCGAATCACCCGCCGCATGACCGGTCGCGACGGAAGGCGCCGGCGGCGACTGCTCGAGCCGGAAAGCCTCGTGGACTGTCCGCAGCGCGTGCGTCGCCACCGCCCGTTCCACCAGCACTGAAATCTTGATTTCGCTGGTGGTGATCATCTGGATATTCACGGCGGCGTCGGCGAGCGCGCGGAACATGCGTTGAGCGACACCCGTCTGCCGCGCCATCCCCAATCCCACGACAGACACCTTGGACACATTATCGTCGTGATTGACGGCCCCCGCCCCGAGCGATTGCAGAGCATCCTGAGTGGCTTCCAGCGTCGCCCGCAGCTCGTTCTTCGTGACCGTGAACGAGATATCCGCTTTGCCCGCCGCGCCCACGTTCTGGACAATCATGTCCACAGAAACATTCCGCGCGGCGATCCGCGAGAAAATCTCCAAGCTCGTCCCTGGCACGTCGGGCACTCCCAACAAGCTGACTCGCGCCTCGTCCTTGATGAGCGCAGCCCCGCACACCGGCAAATCGGGCGACTCGGACTCGGCGACGATCATCGTCCCCGGCGCGTCGGATTGGCTGTTGCGCACCAGAATGGGCACGCCAAACTTCTTGCCGAACTCGATCGATCGATTGTGCATCACGCCCGCGCCCAGGCTGGCCAATTCGAGCATCTCGTCGTAACTGATTTGCGACACCTTCCGCGCTTCGGGGAGAATACGCGGGTCGGTCGTGTACACGCCGTCGACATCCGTGTAGATCTCGCAGGCGTCGGCGTTCAACACGGCGGCCAACGCGACGGCCGTGGTGTCGCTGCCGCCCCGCCCCAACGTCGTGATATTGAAGTCCTCATCGATTCCCTGGAACCCCGCCGCGATGACGATATAGCCTTGGTCCAGCCACTTGCGCATCCGGTCCGTCGAAATCGATTTGATCCGCGCTTTGCGGAACGTCGCGTCCGTCTTGATACCAATTTGCGCGCCCGTCAAACTTACCGCCTTCGAGCCCAATTCGTGGATCGCCATCGCCATACAGGCGACACTCACCTGCTCGCCGGTCGACAACAACATGTCCATTTCCCGTGCTGGCGGCCGGTCCGTGATCTGCTGAGCAAGATCGATCAAATCATCCGTCGCGTCCCCCATCGCGCTCACCACCATCACCACCTGGTGGCCCTCTTTCTGCGCGCGAATCGCCTTCCGCGCCGCCGCCAAAATCTTCTGGGGATTGGCCACGCTCGAACCGCCAAACTTTTGCACGATGATCGACATGGAACTGTTTCTTTCGAGAACTAAAAAATGCCGCGCCTGTCACGGGTTGATTGGGTCACTGGTCACTGGTCACTGGTCGATTTTCGATGGTCACCGGTCGATGGTCACTGGTCGATGGTCACTCGTCGATGGTCACTGGTCGATTGCCGACGGTCTCTTGGAATTCGTCACGGGTTGCCGTTGTCGCGAGGTTGCCGTTGTCACGGGTTGCCGTTGTCGCGAGGTTGCCGTTGTCGCGAGGTTGGGAATGGAGGGCTGGCCCGCGACTCGGTCGATATGCGGTTCATCGCCTCCCGCGAGGCCCTTCGCTTCCCATTCGCAATCTGCCATCCGGCCCGTTTGAAAACTCTTCCCCATCTCAAAAAATACAAACAAAAACTAGTAACAAGAACT
>CAIXSC010000037.1 GCA_903921945.1 uncultured Planctomycetaceae bacterium | reverse complement strand
GTCGCTTAACATCTTGTCGACCGGCGGGCCGCATTCGCGGGGGTCGGTGACGGATACCGTCTCCGTGGCGGATTAGTCTTCAATCGCGCTACACGCCACTCGTGGCTTCCGTCAAACGGACCGCCGCTCGAGCAACTCGGCGAATCGGGCAGCGCTGCCGAGTCGTCCTCGAAAGAAAAGTTCGGGTTCAACACCTTCGCACTCGGAAAGGAGTCCACCGGTCGCCGTCTCGATGATATCGATTCGCAGGTAGAGCGGCATTCGACAGGCGTGTCCATGGCGAAGCGCGAAGGCACGCGGGACGCCGGCCGCCACGCGGTCACCCAGTTGCCGCACGCTCGAAGGCGGATCCGCGAAACACAGCGAACCGCCACGCTCCGCGTGGACCATAATCTCGCCTGTGGCGGGCCGTTTGTGGACGCCGTGGCTGTATTCGCCGCCCAAGTAGATCAGTGACCATTCGCCATTTGTCTGAATCTCGGGAATAAAGGGCTGGACTAACTGCGCGCCTTGGCGGCAGCGAGCGGCGAATTCGGGTAGAAACGCCCGAGCAGCCATGCGATCCCGCAGGAACTCCAATCCCGCGCCAGCCGCCGAAACGGCCGGCTTCACGATGGCGGACACGTGTCGCTCGACGAACGCCTCCAGATCGATCGATTCGTAACGCGTGATCCATTGCGTTGGGACAATCGGCACGCCGACCGCCGCGAAATCGAGCAGATATCTCTTGTCCATGAGCCAGAGCATCACTGCCGGTTCGTTCTCCACGACCAAGCCGGTCATCCTGAGCCGTTCGAGCCAGCCCAGAAACGCCGACCGTTGCGCGTCGCTATCCATGTAATCCCAAGCGGAGCGGATGACGACGCGGTCAAACCGCTCGGCTAAATGTGCAGTTTCCTCACCCCAGATCAGCGCCGAGACCTCATGGCCGCGACATCGAAGTTCGTCGACCAGCAACTGGTCATCGGGCGTGAAGGGTGGCTCGGTGGGCACCAAATCTGGCTCGGCGGAGGTCGGAAAGTAGTCGGCGAGCTTTTCCGCGCCGCAAGTGACAATGCCGATGCGATAGACCGGTGCGATAAGCATGGGGCTAAACCGTCTCCAACTCAGAAAGGCCATGGTGTCGCCAGACGACGGTCGCGTTCTGCCAGTCCCGAAACCACCGCCGCCGGCGCTCTATCAATCGGCTCATGCGGCTCATGAAAAAAAGCGCCACGGCGGTATGCTAGCTTCACAGCCCGCGGATTCCAGTTCCAAGACGGGCGCGACACTCGAAGTCACTCTACCGGGAGGGCCCGCGAAACACGATTTGACGAGAGTCGTGCCGGAAGGCATGGGGAAACAATCGGGTGAGGATGGTCCATGAGTTCGCGGAGAGCCCGTGGTGATGCTCGAAGCGAACAGCGATGCGTCGATTATGCCGATTCCGGACGAAGTCATCATGGGCATGCAATGCGGCGGCGAATTGTTCGATTTCCCAATCCTCGGTAAGTCCGACGTGAACAATATCGAAGTCGAAGGGGCGGCGGACCAACGACCACGATACGGCCAATTCTTCAAAGTGGACACGCCGGGCCGAGCCGCCCCGATTGTTGGCCGCGAAAGGCGCGGAGATTAGCCCCACATGTTTAATGTCCTGCCGATCGCCAGACAGAGCGGTCGCCGCGTCGCGCAAGTGCTCTAATATGGACGATTTGCCAATCACACAAACGACCTTAGTGGTCTCGCAGGCATGCCTGGCACTCTTGCATCGTCGGCAAACGGAGTAACGGACCGCCGCCGGTTGTCCCGACCTGAATTCCGCATGTCGCGGTTCCCCATCCCTAACGATCATCGATGATTGAAAACGCGAGAAACACTGTCCGCAGACAAAACTTGCCGGGTGGACGAAGCGCGATTGATTGTCTTGGATTACCTCCCCAATCAACCGCTTAGCTATGCGACGCAAGAGCCGGCGTCTTTTGGCCCGCCATAGATCCGGCAATGTGTCGGCCCCCATGGATTGGATCACGAGCCTGGCGTTGAATCGTCTCCTCCAGTCCGAGGCCGACAGTTCCGAAACCCAGGTTGGAATGTCGGAATTCGGAATATCCGTCGGAAAATATTCGATCATTTCCCTGGATTCATCAAGCTTGCCGAGCCACATCCGAGATAAAGGGGCAGCGTCGCCATTCTGGGATTCGACCACCACTTTCGCCTTGTCCACGGACCTGCGGATCGCAACGGCCAGTTCCCTATCGGATGGCGCTGGTATTCTTGATCGAAGGCTATCCCGTCGCAACTTTTGAAGCAACTTAGGGTGCGCCTCCAGGCATTGCTCCCAAGTCCAATTCTCGGGAATGGTTGATTCTGCCTTTGAATTCCAATATAGGTAGGCGATGAGCAGCGTCAACGCAAGGAAAATGGTCTTTACCATGAACGAAAGGCCAATTGCTGTATAATATTTGTGCAAATGAAATGAAAACAATATCGCGAGCAATAATTCGCAGCATATAGCGATGATCATCCAGAGCTGGATATAGTATGGAGGGCGTATCGACTGCCAGCAACGCTCAGCGATGGTCGGGCGCAGAGCGAGCTCGACCGCGGCGGCTTCGGGCGCCGTCATGCGTTGATGCGCGACAAGCCAAAACAATGAATCAGCGATGCCAGCGTCGTCAAACGACAGAATCGCCCGCCATAACACGCGGGAATCCTCGGGCGACGCGTTGATAAGCCGAGCGACGGACATGCTGCAATCTCCCGGTGTGCGCGAATCCGACAGACGGCGCTCCGAAGACGCCTTGGACGGTATTCGCGGCTCGCGGCCGATTCTTGGGATCGGAGCGTTATCTTGGCCTTGCCGGCGGCATTTCCGATCTCCCGACGGCGCGGGACCGCCGTCAAGGTGGTGAAAACGAGCCGTTTCCAGGAAGGTATCGGCGCGATGCCCGTTCGCCTCGTTTCACCAGCTACTCACGGGGAAGCCGGTTCCACCAGCCGCAGCAGTTGATCGGCTGCGACGTTCCGCAGCGTTTGAACGCGTCCACCCGGCCAATGGACGTCCACTTTCGACACGGTTCGAGCGTCTCCCAGCCCAAAATGTAAACGCCGATCGGAGACGGATAGATAACTGCCGCCGCTTTTCGCCAGCCGCGTCCACTTCTGGCCGCCAACCGCGACTTGGACCCACGCACCGGTGCCGTCGCGGGTGCCGGTCACTCCGGTAAGCTCCAACGCTAGCCAATGGCGGTTCGTAGGCGACCGATTGGCTAACAATGTGGCCGGCTCGTTCAGTCTCGATATCGCGAAGTCGAGATCGCCATCGTTGTCCCAATCCACCGCGGCAACGCCTCGACCATCATGCGGTTCGCCGAGGAACGAGCCGGCGGCGAACGTCCGGCGCGAAAATCGGCCCCGCTGCTGGTTCAACAACAACAGCGGTTGGCGACGCTGCCCTGAGAGCGGGTACTTGTTGGTATGGCCGTTGCTGACAAGCAAGTCCAGGTCGCCATCCAGATCGTGGTCGGCGAACATCGTTCCCCAGCCCACAAACACCCCGGAAACACCGGCGATCCCGGTCACTTGGCTGGCATGAGTGAAAAGACCGCCCGGCTGTCCACGATAGAGCGCATGAGCCTCGCGTTCATAATTGACGACCCAAATGTCTGGCCGGCCATCGCCATCGTAGTCCTCGATGTCCACGCCCATGCTGCCGTCCGCCGCGCCCGTCGCATCCAAACCGCACCCCGCGGTTAATCCAACTTCGACAAGCCGCCCAGGTCCGTCGTTGCGATAGAGGAAATTGGCCGTTGTGTCGTTGGCCACGTAGATATCCAGATCGCCATCCAGATCGATATCCGCCATCACAACGCCCAGCCCCTTGCCATCGTCGCGAATCCCCCACTCACGCGAGGCGTCGACCCACGTTCCATCCCCCTGCCCGAGATACAAACTATCCGGCAAGGCCTGGAAATCGTGCGGATTGCATAGATCCCGCCGTTCCGGGCGGCTCGCCCCTGCACATCGTGGATGGTTAGCGAACGACCAATCGAGATACCGGGCGATCCATAGATCGTGCACGCCATCGCCGTTGATATCGCCCCACGCGGCGCTTGTGCTCCAGCGATCATCAGTCAACCCCGCCGCGCTCGTCCTGTCTTCAAAGGTTCCATCCCCTTGGTTGCGGAGCAGTTGCATTCCACCGAAGCCCGTAATCAACAGATCGGGAAAACCGTCTGCGTCGATGTCCGCAACCGCCACCCCATGCGAATAGACGCGCGCGGCCGCGGTCCGCGCTACGGCCGTCACGTCCGTAAACGCTCGACCGCCGACGTTCCGCCACAAGCCGCCCGGCAAACCGGCGGCCTGGGACTCGCGAATCGTGCCACCGCCAGGAAAGAACAGATCGACCCAGCCATCGCGATCGTAGTCCATCGCGGCGACACCGCCTCCCAGCGACTCCATCATGGCGCACACCCCGGACTCCTCGCCATTGCGATAGATGTGCTTGACCCCGGCAGTGGCGGTGACATCGTCAAAAGCGGAGACACCGGTCGAGTCGGTGATGGAAGCGGTGACTGAAGCAGCGTCGGGAGACGCGAGTGACGTGTCGGCAGAGGTGGCGACGGAAGCGGCGCTTGAAGCGGAAGCGGCGCTAGCCGGGGAAGCGATGCTAGAAGGGGAAGCGATGCTAGAAGGGGAAGCGGCGATTGGAGGGGAAGCGGCGTTTGAAGCCGAACCGACGTCAGCGGCCGCGATTCGCGCTCCTGGCTGACTCGCGGCCGTCGAGCCGCCTTCCGTGTTCCCATCTGTCGCCAGCCGCCTTTCACGCTCCCTTTTTTCGATTTCGGCCAGCAATTTCCGCGCTTCGGCATGCGATGGATTGATTTCCAAGGCGCTGCGGAGCCAACGCAATCCATCCGCCGGATCGGCGAACCGGATCATCGTCGAGGCAATGGCGAACCGCACTTCGGCATCGCGCGGGTTCTCCAACGCTCGGCCCAGATTGCGTTCCATGTCGTCCAGCGGAGCGGCCGCCGCCGCGACAAAGTCGAAGTGTGGCTTGGCCTCCGCGGGCCTGCCGAGCGCGACGAGACATTTGGCCAACGAATAGCGGACCGCCGTGTCGTGTGGCCGAGCTGCCGCTGCAGCGGTCAAATGCGGCTCCGCGGCCAAGAAGTCACCCGTGGCGAGGGCCAATTCGCCCGCTAGCGCGCCGGCCTCGACACGGACGCGAACATCTTCGGGCGCTCGCACCCCGGTAGGCGATTGGGCATCGCCAGTCCCAAGCGACTCATCCCGCCTCGCGGACGTCGGTGGATCGTCGCGAACGTTTTCGACACCGCTTTCGAGAACCTGGGCCAGCACTTCATCGACGAGCCGTCGAGCGGCGGCGAGTTCACCGGCGGCGAAATGGCAATGCGCCAGCCCGAGCGCCGCGGCGGCGTTATCGGGCCGGGCTTCGCGAACTCGCGAGTATTCCTCACGGGCCTCGTCCCAACGCCGCGCTTCGCGCAGTGTTTCGGCGCGACGAAGCCGCATTTCGTGCCGCGATGGTGCGAGCCTGAGCCCTGCCGCGTACGCGCGTTCGGCTTGATCCAAGCGGACAGCAGCTTCCCAGGCGAATCCACGCATAAACCGGGGTTCGGGATCGAGCGGGTAGTCGCGTTCCCAGGCATCGAGCAGTTGATGGGCTTCAGCCAATCGCAAGGCGCGAAAATAGCCGCTGACATAGGCCGCGCAGATCTCGTCCCCGTCCGCTTCGCTTCCGCGGAGCAACTCGGGCAAGTGCGGCTCGGCGCGCCGCATGTCGCCCGCCTGGGCAGCGCACAGCAGTTGTTCGCGGTCCGCCGCCGCTCGTTCGGCGCCGCACTGTCGCGCCGTTGCAATCGCGGCGGCCGCCTCATCCAGCCTTCCCCAGCGCCGATAGACGCGGGCCGCGAGTAGCAGGGCGTCGGGGTCGCGGGGCGCCAGCCCGAGCGCCCGCTGGATCCACACGGCCGCGCTCGCGAACTCGCGTTCGCCGTACGCTTGGCGGGCTTGCCTGAGCGCCCAGTGGACGGCCAACGGCCGCCAAGCGACTGCCAGGAGCGTAACCAACACGACAAGTCCAGCGACCAGTCGGGCCCAGCGGCGAAAGATGGCCCGACGATCCGCCTCGGGCCGAGTCCGCCAGCCGCCACGCGCCGCCGATTTGCCACCCGCGCCGGCTCGCATTGACAGTTACTGCAGGTCGAACGTGAAGTCGTTATTGCTGCCGGCCGCCACCTTCTGGCTCAAACCGCTGGTGGCGCGATTGGCGTATTGAGCGGGCAATTCGTCCTTGGCGGTCGCACCGCGGCCAGTCGCGGACCCGGCCATCGCCTTGCCGTAAGCGGCGCCGGGATTTTCCGGGTCGTAGGCGGCGCCCGAGTCAGCGGATGCCTTCTTGACGATCGTCACGATATAGTCCGCCGGAACAGCCCCGTCGTTTTCGCCGAACGTGGACAAAGTGAAACGTCCCGAGGCGTCCGTCGTGCCGATCGCGGCCCGTGGCACGGAATCGCTAAAAAACGTCACTGTCGCATCCGCGACCGGTTGGCCCTTGTACTTGACGGTGCCGGTGACCTTCGCCCGCTCCGGGAATTCATCGCCTCCGCAGCCTGTAAACACGAACGAAACAGCGGCCAGCAGCAGCCCGCTCCACCATGCGACTCGCGTGCTTCCCACAGTCCTTGAGCTCCTCGTCAAATTGCCACTTAGTAGTTGCCGACCGGCTGACCGTCACGCCGGTCTCCCAGCCGCTGGTACGTCAGGTAGGTGATGGTCTGCGGGAGAAAATGCACGGAACCATCCGCGAAGACGAATTGAGCTCCGCCCGGATGACGCGACTTGAACCCCTGCGACGTTTGCCAATTGGCGAAGTGGTAGCAAGTGAACGAGCCGCTGGAAGTGCCCTGCTTCTCACCCGGGCATGTCGGAAAATTGATCGGGGCGGTGGTGGCGGTCCACAGCGCGTTGGCGTTCATCCAGCCGCCGCGGTGGTGATCGCCGCAAAACGGACGGATTTCTCCCATGGCGATCACGTTCGAAGTGCCGTCCACGATGTCCGCGAATCGCGAAGAAAAAGAGTAGCGGGAAAAGCATCCCGAGGTCTGGCTGCTGCTCTCGGTACTGCCGTGTCCGACCGGCCCCTGTCCAAAATCGTTTCCCGGATACGAGGCACAGCCACCGCCCTGTCCGGGCATCGCTTGGTTGCCGATCGACGGAGCGTAATTCGATTGTCCCACCGACGCGCCCGTGTAGGTGTCGCTTGGGCAGCGGTACATCTTGATTTCGCCCCGGCCAAAACCTTGCGAGGAAAGCTGAGCTTCAGCGTCCAAACGGAAGTCGATTTTGTCGAACAACGCTCCTTGTTCGACATACGGCAACAGCTTCACCAGGACGCTGCCCTTGCGATGGGCACCGGCTTCCCAGATGTAGCCAAAGCCACCGCCGCACGAGCCGGTTCCGGGGTTAGCCGGATTGCAGTTGAACGTGCCCGTCGGAAACTGGCCCATGACGTCATGGTAATTGTGCAGCGCGATTCCCAATTGCTTGAGATTGTTGTTGCACTGCGTTCGACGCGCCGCTTCGCGAGCCGCCTGAACGGCCGGCAAGAGCAACGCGACTAGCACGCCAATGATCGCGATGACGACCAACAACTCCACCAAGGTGAAGCCCCACCCGGGACGCGTCTCTCGCAGCCGACGAACCGATCGTTTCATTGTTCCACCTATGGTTGCTGGCGCTAGTTGCTAGTGCTGGTGCTGGTGCTGGTGCTGGTTGCTGGTTGCTGGTTGCTGGTTGCTGGCGACTCGCCCCAACGACTCATTCCAGCACTGACGGAGCGTCCCATTTCCAGAGTCCATGCCGCCACGATTCCGCGTTGTGAAATCGGGCCAGGTATCGCCAATCCACCCCTTCGAGCATGTT
>CAIXSC010000036.1 GCA_903921945.1 uncultured Planctomycetaceae bacterium | reverse complement strand
TCGTGCCCGTCGCCGCTGGAGCCGGAAAGCTTAGAGCCGGACGAGCCGAATTCGTGCCAGTCACTGCTCTTTTCAGTTCGAAACCGCAGTGAGGGCATTTCAGAGGGTATGGACGGATTCCCGCGCCACAGGATAGTTGCGGAAGCGGATCGAATAGCACGATTCAAACCAACGGGCGATGTCGGCCTCGCGCGCCTGATCATAGTCCGGGGCGACATGCAAGACCCGGCCTGTGCATGTTTGCCGAATCTCTCCTTGATCCACCAGGATCTCCCCATCCTTGATCACGCATCGCGGCGTTTCAAACATCGTCTGCTTATTCTCGTGCGGGGTATAAATCGTAACATCCGCGTCGGCGCCAATCCCAAGGTGGCCCTTGTGATCGAGTCCCAGGATGCGCGCCGGCCCCGCGCGGGTGATGATGGCGATGTCGTACAGCGTGTACTCGCGGTCGAGATCGGCCAACTGAGTGCGTTCGCGCACCGCCGGATGCACTTGGTTCAACGACTCGCGGCGAAAACCGCGGTCCATAAGCAACCGGATGATTTGGGGATACGCCAGGAAAGAGCCGCCGTTCGGATGGTCGGTGCTCATTACCACTCGCCACGGATCTTGGACCATCAGATACCATTCGAGCCCGATCGCCCACTGCAACGAATGGACGAGGCTGCGGTTGCGATACTTGATCGGAGCGATCCCGCAACCCGATTCCATTTCAATGTCCGCGCTGAACCATTTCGTACCGTAGATCTTGTGCAGGTAGTATCCGAGCGGTCCGTCGCCCGTCATGCTCGTGGTGTCCCCAAACATTACTTGGCCCACATCGACCGTCAGATTGGGGTTGGCGTTGATGAAGTCGGCCAGCGGCGCTACACGGCTGCAAAAAGTGTCCTCGTCGACGTTGCCCCCGCCATAGCTATGGAACTGGATGTGCGTCAAATGCCCGCGGTGGCCCTCCAGGCATCGCATGGTTTCCAGGGTCGTTGTCCAGTTACCCGGCAAACCCAGGTTGTTGCAATGAATGTGGACCGAATGCGGCAATCGCAGGCGATCGGCGGCTGCCGCCAGCTCGCGGACAATATCGCGGGGCGTAATGTCGAAATGGTCGATACGTTCATCCAGCGAACGCACGTTGCCCGAGGCGCGTTGTTTCCACATTTCAACTCCGCCCGGATTGACCAGCTTGCAGCCATAGCCCCGGGTCGCTCCGAGCAGCCACGCCATGAACGCTTCCAGCTGTTGCGGGTCTTTATCGCGAATGGACCGCATCACATAGTGATTGTTGCCCATCAAAAGATAAAAACCTTTATCGATGCACGGCGTGTCGGCGAACTCTTCGTGGGCGTGTCGAGCGGCGAGCGGCGGGATAGCGGCATCGAAGACCGTCGTGTACCCCATGCCCGCATATTTATAGCCCGTGGCAAACGAGCTCGGCACGCTTCCCATCGTCCCGCTGCGAGTCAGCGATGTGCGCCGCACTGGCGGCGCGTCCCGCTTTTCCTCCGGACGCATTTTGCGTCCCGTGTTGACCTTCGGTCCGGCGATATGGCTGTGCATATCGACGCCGCCGGGCATCACTACCAAGCCGGTGGCGTCAAGCGTTCGCGCGGCGCGAACCGACGGGTCGGCGGGCGGCGGCACGACCTTGCCATCGCGAATCCACAGATCCCGGATTTGACCATCGATACCGTTCCGGGGATCGTAGACCGTGCCGCCCGCGATGCGAAAGTAACCGTCCGCCATGCGTAATTATCCCGTGCTGTCCGCGATCAATTCGATGAATTCTTCGCCGAAATCCTCGGTCTTGCGGTCGCCCACACCGCGAATCTTGCGGAATTCATCCAGCGTTTGCGGGCGTTGGCGGGCCATATCGCGGAGCGACGCGTCGCTGAAAACAATATAAGCTGGCACCCCCATCTCATCGGCCAGCTTGCGCCGCAACTGCCGCAGAGATTCGAACAAGGTGCGATCGACGCCTTCCCACGATTCGGCGGCGACCGACGGCTTGGGGGAACCCGGCAGCTTGCCGCCGGTGGGTTTCGTCCGCTTTTCTTCCGCGTCGGGCTCGGCCGGTTTGAGCAATCGCGGGGTGATCTGGCCGCGGAGGACCTGCCTCCCGAGCGGCGTGACTTCCAGCACTTGGTACTCGCCCACCTTGCGAAGATAGCCTTGCCCGGCGAGCTGTTCGATCCAGTCACGAACCGTTCTTTGGGATTCGCTGGCAAGCAAGCCGTAGGTCGAAAGTTTTTCGTGTCCGTTTTGCAGGATCCGTTGGTCATGGGAACCGCGCAGCACAAGCGCCGTATAGTCGCCACCGAAACGCTCTTGCTGCCTCACGACGCTCGACAGAATCTTCTGCGAGACAATCAGCGAATCGGGCACGGTATCGACTTGGCCGAGGCACAAATCGCAAGCCCCGCACAATTCGCCGGGCAATTCCTGGCCGAAGTAACGCGTGAGGGCCTTATGGCGGCAGACCGCGCCGGTGCAGTAGGCGGCCATGGCGTCCAGCGATTCCAGCGCGCCATCGGGAGGGGCCGTCGCGTCCTTCGCCCACCGCTGCTTCCACGAGACCACGTCGCCGGCGGAATAGAATAACACACAGTCGGCCTCCAACCCGTCACGGCCAGCCCGACCGCTCTCCTGTTGGTAATTCTCCAGCGATTTGGGCATGCCGGCATGCACAACGTACCGCACATTCGACTTGTCAATTCCCATGCCAAACGCCACCGTCGCGATGATCGTATCCACGCGGTCGCCTACAAACGCGTCCTGGTGGCGATGCCGCTCTTCATCGCTTAAACCAGCGTGATACGGCAGCGTGCGGTAGCCCATGCCCGAGAGCGTCGTGTGCAACGTGTCGACATCGCGGCGGGTTAAACAGTAAATGACGCCGGCTTCCTGCCGATGCTGTTCCAAAACTTTGCGGATTTGTTCGACCAGCCCGTCCCGCCGTTCCACTCGGTAAATGAGATTCGGGCGGTCGAAAGAGCCGACCAGCCGCACCGGGTCGGTCAGGCCAAGCTGCACGGCGATATCATCGCGCACTCGCGGCGTCGCGGTCGCGGTAAAAGCGTGAACACCGAGTTTCGGGAACTGGCGTTTTAGCAGCGACAGCTCGCGGTACTCGGGACGGAAGTCGTGCCCCCATTCGCTAATACAGTGCGCCTCGTCGATCGCGAACAGCGAGACGTGCGACCGGGCGAGGAACTCGAGCGTCCGCGGTTGCACCAACCGTTCGGGGGCGATGTAGAGCAGCTTCAGTTGCCCTTGCTCGATCGAACGCGAGACAGACCGCCGCTCTTCGGGCGACTGTGTGCTATTGATGTAGGCCGCCGGAACGCCGCACGCCCGCAACGCGTCCACTTGGTCTTTCATCAACGAGATCAGCGGAGACACGACGACTGCCAGCCCTGGCATACAAATGCTTGGCACCTGGTAACAGAGCGACTTGCCACCGCCCGTAGGCAGGATCACCACCGAGTCGCGACGGTCCAACACCGTCCGCATCGCTTCCTCTTGAAGCGGACGAAAGCCATCGTAGCCCCAGAATTTCTTGAGCGCTTCCTTGAGCATAGCCGTTAGCGAGCGTCCCCTGAGACGCGCCATCGGGACCGGAACAGCCATACCATGCCGACAAGCAGCACCGAATTCAAACCGAGCGTAAAACCCAAATAGCTGAAGAACAGCACCCAATCGCCCGTAATCATCGGCGACTCGCCCGGCGCATAATCCTCGGGAATGAGCGGCACCTCGAAAGCAATCGCGAACGGACTGAACACAGACAGCCAACTGGTCCAATCGCGGCCGGCAAACGACCAGCTTTTCATCGAACCCCGTCGACCCAAAGGGCCGACGGCGGCGCTGGTGTTTTTTGTCGCCGCGTCGCTGGACGCGACACCCGTGGACGGGACTTCGGCCGACGCGCCACCGGTTGACGCTGGCCCCGCCGTCCTCGCGACTTGATCGTTGCCACTATCGTTGCCAGTACCGTTGCCACGGCTTTGGCCGTCACCGTTATTGCTCGAAGCGGCTTCGGCAGCCGCGATGGCCGCCGCGGTCCGGTTGGCGGAGCCGAAGACGCGATCCAGGTAACGGACCGCCCACGGTCCGAAGAACAACGCGGCGATCACCGCGTACGCGGTGATCATGCTGACCGCCGTTTTGCGAAACATGGCCGAGCAGAACAGGGCCATGACCGCCGTGCTGAGACAGGTCAGCACGATGATTCCCAAGTAAGCGGCGACCGCCGGGAAATTCTTCCAGTAGATCGGTACTAACAAGGCGGCCAGCGCGATCGGCCAGACCAGAAACATGGTTAAAACGCTGGAGACCCGCAAACCGGCCACCAACTTTCCCCACATAATCTGCCAGGGACTGATCGACGTGGTAAGTAGCAGGTCGAGCGTTTCGCGTTCCCGCTCGCTGGTCATGCTGCCAGCGGAAAAGACGGGACCGACCAGCAAATTGAATAGCAGCACATAGGCTACGTAGACAGGCGTGTATTGGGACCAGATGTAGAGGCAGCAGGCCATAATCGGGATCGCCAGGATCATACTCACCTGGATCACCACGCGCAGCATCAGCGTCCCTTGGCTGAAAATCTCGCTCCGCACCTCTTTGTCGTAAACCGGATTGGCGTCGTCTTCCATGAGGTCGTCGCGTTTGGCCGGCGCGAACAAACGATCGGGGAACTGATCGCGATTGATCACCAGTCCGACGGCTTCCTGCGCTTCTTGTTCCAGGTCGACCACCTCCTGGCCTTCGCTTCCGACATCGGGTGGATGCAGCAGACGCTCGCCCGTGTTGACGAACAGCAGGTAGCAAAGAGTGGCGGCTGTGGCGGGTAGCAACGTCACCGTCAGGATGAGCCGCAGCCACGCTTGGGTATCGGCGAGCGCGAACCAGATCGCCACGCCGAAAATCGAAAGCGGAAGAATCACCAGGTACGACACGACTAGGGAGGCGGCCGTGCGTTTAAAGTAACTGCTGCACGCCACGCTGATCATGCCGTAAGTGGCCACGGACAGAATCAAGCCGACGTAGGCCGCCAACACCTCGTAGAGCGACACGCCTCCGAGCGGCAGGCAGAGCATCACAATCGGCAGCGAAGCCACGATCAAAGCCGCGACGTGGGTCAACGACGCGAGCAGTTTTCCAAGCACGATGGCCGCCGGCCGCAGCGGGCTGGCCAGCAGCATCTCGTAAGTCTTGCGTTCCTTCTCGCCGGTGATCGCCCCGGCGGCGAAACTGGGCGCGATGAGCGACGCTAGCAAATACTGTCCACTGAAAAACAGATCGATCAACTGCCGGCCGGATTGCTGGCGGGTCGGATCGACCCGCGTGTCCGCCGGCCAAGCGAAATAGACGACGGTTGCCAACGCTGCGAGGTAGAGGAACAGTAACGCGAACGAGCGCTTCATCCGGAGATTGACGAGCAGCTCGCGTTGCAGCACCGGATTTTCTAAGAGATACATCGCAGTCCTGGCTGGCGGCTTTCAGCGCCTTAAAACGCGCGCGGAGAAACGCGTCCCTGCACGCGGCTCGGCAGCCCCTGGATTCGCAAGAATCCTTCGGCGTCCGTCTGGTTGTAAGACCCGCCGCCCTCCATGGTCGCAATTCCCTCGTCGTACAGGCTCTTCGCACTCGAGCGGCTGTCGACCATCACGTTGCCCTTATACAGGTTCAGCTTGACTTCGCCTGTGCTGTTGCGATGGGCATCGCGAATGAACGCCATCAACGCGTCCATCTTGGCCGTGTACCAAAATCCGTAATACACCATTTCGGCGATTTCCGGGGCCAGCCGATCGCGTAGATGCATCAGGTCCCGGTCCATCGTCAATTGTTCGATGTACATCAGCGCTTCGTACAAGATCGTCATGCCCGGCGATTCGTAGACACCGCGGCTCTTCATGCCCACAAACCGGTTCTCGACCATGTCGACGCGGCCCACGCCATTGCGACCGCCGATGCGGTTCAGTTCGAGCAACAGCTTGTCGGCGGGCATGCGGACGCCATTCACCGCGACCGGCACACCGTGCTCGAACTGCAAAGCCACCGTCTCCCGCTGGTTGGGAGCCTGCTCGGGGGATACCGTCATGCCAAACTCGACCAGATCGAAGCCGTTGACGCCCAAGTCTTCGAGTTTCCCGGCCTCGTAACTGATGTGCAGACAGTTTTCGTCCGAACTATACGGTTTGGCCACGGACGCTTTGACGGGAATGTTGCGGGCGTTGCAGTAGGCGATCATTTCCGTGCGGCCTGGGAACGTCTTGCGGAACCGCTCCATCCGCCACGGCGCGATCACCTGCAGACCAGGCTGTAGCGCATCCGCCGCCAATTGGAAGCGGCATTGATCGTTGCCCTTGCCCGTCGCGCCGTGCGCGTACGAGTCGGCGTTCACGTCGCGCGCGACCTGCAAGCACTTTTTCGAGATGAGCGGCCGGGCGATCGACGTGCCGAGCAGATAGTGCGTTTCGTACTTCGCCCGCCACTGCAGGACCGGGAACGCGAAGTCCCGCACCAGTTCCTCTTGGGCGTTCACGATTTGTGCGCTCGCCGCCCCGATGTCGCGAGCCTTCTTCAAAATCGCTTCGCGGTCCTCGCACGGTTGTCCGAGGTCCACATACACAGCGTGAACCTCATACCCCTCGTCCATCAACCAGCCGAGGATGACTGACGTGTCGAGACCGCCGGAATAAGCCAAGACGCAACGAGGCATAACGGGCAACTTTCCTGAACGCAACAAGGGGAACGCAACAAGGAAACGCTACGAAAGGGAACTCAATGACCGGACACGACAACCGGAAACAACGAACGGAGTGTTACGATCGAAGCACAACGACCGAAGCACAACGACCGAAGCACAACCACCGGATCGCCACCGCCGACGTTACGACCGACGATGCGACCGACGTTACGACCGACGATGCGACTGCGGTTGCGGCCACGGCTTCGACATTGTGTCCGCCCGTCCCCCGCGCGACAAGCCACCGCGCGCCACCTTGCTCGTTTCGTCCCGGCTACACGAAGCGGAATTCGACCGAGCAGATCAAGGCCAAGCACAGATCGCGGAGCGCCTCGGGTCGGCTGGCGGACTGTCGCAGCCAGTCAACCGCCGCGGCCCGCTCGCTAGCCTCGGGCCTACGCGACAGGAAACTCAGGTAAATCTCGTCGACGCACGCCTCGTCACCCAACTCTTCCGTCAACAAGTCGCGGATCAAGCCGTCGGCCTTCGGATCGAGCCACCCGCGGATCAACGGATCGTTGCTCAGGAACAATGCCTGCTCGACCGACGGCCGAAAATCAACCTCGGCTTGACCGGCCGGATGTCCGAAGACGCCCGCGAACACCACCATCACGTCGCGCCAGCGCGTGGGCGGTTCAAGCCGCCGGTTTAGATAGTCTTTCAAGGTGAACGGCTTTTCGGCCTTCATCGCCTTCGCGGCCGCTGCCGCCGCGACGGCCGTGACAGCAGCGGCCGATGGCGCACTGTTCGCCGTGCCATCCGCCTTTCCATCC
>CAIXSC010000035.1 GCA_903921945.1 uncultured Planctomycetaceae bacterium | reverse complement strand
GCCTTGCGGCCGATGTCGGCGAGCACCACAGCCACGACAATGCTTGACGTGCCCAACACGACATAGATGAGCCATGGCGCGCGTTCGGTGAGCGGTTGCGGTTCGGGTTGGTAGTGCGGGTTCGCGCCGCGTGTCGACAACTCGCCCGCCGACGGCGGTGTCGCCAACTTTGCGGGAAGATTGCGGGCGAAATCGTAATTCGGCGCGTCGGCTTTGGGATTTCCGAAATAGAGCCGAAGTGGGCCCCGCTTGAGGGCGTCTGCTGAAAAGACAATGTCCCGAGCCGGCGCCAACACCTCGATGCTCTCGATCTCAGGCGGCCGGTTCGAGAAATCAACCGTGATGAGGCGGACACGGGCCGCCTGACGCTCGCCGAATACCAGTTCCAGCGGCGCGAGCGGGTCGCCAAGTCGCCGTGACAAGGTGCCACTTCCCGCTTCGAAAAACCCCAAGTCGCTTTTGAGCGGCCCAGCCGTTTCCACGATGTAGTCCCGAGCCAATTCGGCGTCGGCGAGTTTCACCCGCAAACGATCCACGGGCAGTTTCTCCGCAAGCAAATCGATCACCCACGCTGAACTGGCCGTCCCGCGCGCTCGCACCGGTTCGCGCAACTCCGACCGCACATTCCATGTCACAAGTTCTTCAGGAATGTCGAACCGAGCCTTCACGTTGATCGTTTGAATTTCGAACGGCGGTTTTGCGGCGGTCGCGGCCGCCGCGCCCGCCGGCGCCGAATCGCCGCGTGGACGATCGACCAGCGGATCGGGATGGATTCGCAAACGCAAGTAACGGTAACGGCTTAGCGGATACGAAATCCGACGATTATCGAGCGGCTGGGACTGGACGCGATCGTTCGGATACCGCACGAGGTGGCGTTCCGTGACCGAGCGCCACGTTTTGCCGTCATCGCTTCCTTCCAACTGCGTTAAGCGGCGAAACGCCTCGCCCGCAGTGGCGATTTCCACTTCGTTGTGTTCGCGGGGGGAATCGCCCAAATCCAACGAAACCTCGAAGACATTCCCGTCGACCAGCGATTCATTGAAGCGTGACGCATTCAACGTCACGTCGCTCGCCTCGCCCCGAAGCACCCGCAGTTGGTACGGGACTTCCGCGCCGCTGCCGTCCATCAACCGCAAGTCGGCCAAGTCGAGCCGTGCGCCGCTGTACACTTCCTGCGTCAATCGCACCGACCGCAGATCGACGCTCGGCCGCGGTCCGGAAACTTCTTGCATGCGGACTTCTTGGGAGAACTCCCACCGCTGCATCTTGCGATGGATCGATTCGGCCGAGACCTTGGCGCCCGACGATTCGTTTTGGCCGCGGACGGGAACCGCGCCCGCCAGTACGCCAGCCAGCGTACAGGCCACCGCGATCCCCGCCATCCAAACTCGTGAGGAACGGACTACGGCCATGGCGACTCCTCCGGCAAGACATGCGTCTGTTTGAGTCCGATGCGTTGGTATGCCCAAGCGGCGATACCCAGAAACACAGCCAGCACGAAAAACGCGACGATACGATAAATCTGATCGAGATCGGCCATGTCAAACAAAAACACTTTGGCGATCGTCGCGGCGAAGATCGCGAGCGCCGTCCAGCGAATCGCGCTCACGCGGACCGAAAACCCGAGCGCCAACAGGAGCGACGCGTAAATCGTCCACCACGAGGAGATGGTCATTCCGGCCATTCGCCGCCAAGTTCCCGGTTCCTGCATGGCATCGGTCGCCGACACCGCCACGAACGAACCCCCAGGCCGGAACCAACCGTACAAATCGAACGATACGGCCAGCCATATCGTCAGCAGGCAGAGCACAAACCCGATCCCCGAAAGGGTGATCTCCGGTTCCAAACCCCGTTTGACGCGATTGCGGGTGTAGTACAGTCCGGCCAGCAGACACGCGATCGTCGCCATGACCGGAGCCGCTTCAACATTCAGCACCGGCAGCCGCGGCTGGCCATGTTCGCGCACCAACGCCAGCGACGGGATATCCACCAACGCGATTTGAACGCCAGCCATCAACGCCAGAATGGCCGCGAACGCCCGCAGCGGACGTTGGTCGACTCGGTTACCAAACCACCAGAGCACGCTTGCTTGCGTCGCCCACCCCAAGGCCGACCAGGAAGTCGAGGCCTGCAGCGGCAACGCCAAGGCGATGAAACCGGTGGCGATGCCAATCGACACCAATACCACGCGGCCAGATAACGCTCCGCCGGCAACCGCGCGAATGCGATCCGCCGCGGCCTGGGACGACGCAATGGCGCTTCCAGCCATTGTCATGCGGGTATAGACCGCGCGAGCGAACACGCCGTGGAACGCCGCGAACAGCATCGCGACCGAACCATGCCACAGCGAAAACTCGTCGTTGAGCAGCCACCGCACGGCCAGGAACGCCGCGCCGGCATTGAGCGACACGCGAATCACGTCCTCCCACGTCGGTCCACGGCGGCGCGACGTCGAGGCTACATACACCTGTCCAGCGTGCAACAGAAACAGAACAGCTTGGAAGCCGATCGCCCACCAACGCTTTTCCGGGTGATAATTCGCTTCCGACCACATCCAAAAGAGGATCTGCGTTCCCAGCAAACACACCGTGCCGATCACCAGCCACGACCGCATCGCGAGCAGTGCCAACGACCCGGCGGTCACAACTCCCAAGTACACAAACAACGACACATACTGATCACGTTCCGAAACCATCAGCAACGGCGTGATCAGCCCCCCGATGACCGCCATCAAGCCGATCGATTGCGAGTTGTAACGCAAGGCGAGCAACGCGCACTGGGCGGCCAGCAACGCCAGGAATACGCCGGCTGCTTGCTGCGGAATCAAGTTGTAAAAACCAAAGGCGCTGTAGGTCGCCAGATACAACACCACCACGCCGCCGCTGGTCAACATCTCGGAGAACAATTGCCAGCCTCGGCCATGATATCGCCAGCCCGCCAGTATCAAGGCGGACCCGCCGAAGATCCCCACCGTGACCCGTCCCAACGGACCAATCCATTGATTCTCGTACGCATACTTGAGAAAGAAGCCGGTCGCGAACAGCAATACCACCACGGACAACCAGCCTAGCGCCTGTCGGCCGATCAACATTTCCATGTCGATCGAAGACCTGGCCATCGAGTCTGCCAGCTGTCCCCGTGCTGGTGGAGAAGGCGGGAGCGACTCGAACGGCGATCCGGCGCTCGGCACCGTATCGTCTCTCGCGCCGGACGCCGCGGTGACGTTCGTCGTCGATGATGGCTGGCTGCTCGCCACCGTTGCCACAAAGATCCGCTCAGGCAACTCGGCAGCGGTTGTACTCGCGGTCGCGGGCCATGGCGGAGGTGCAGAGGCGGCAGGCGTTGGCGGCGGTTCACTACTTGCGACACCAACCCCGAAGGCCGAATCTCCCGCATCGCCAGCTTTCGTTGCCGCGTTGTACGCGACGATCTGGGCAAGACGCGCGACCTCGGCTTCCAAGATCGCCAGGCGGCGGGTGAGGATCCAGAACTTCGACGATCGAGACCACGCGGTGATCGCCATCGCCGGGACGACGACAAGAAACGCGACGAGGAACGCGCCGCCGACGACTATCGCGATGAGTTCCTCCATCTCCGCCCCTCCGTCAAACCGAGTGTTTGATCAGCATGCACTGGGTCGTCGGCAACTCAATCACCTGCTCCTGAATGCCGGCCGTGAATTCGCTGAACGCTTGCTTCACCCCGTGCAGAATCGAATAGTCGTGGGAAATGAGCACACCGCCCGGCACCAGTCGCGGCCAAAAATACTCGATGCACTGCTTCGTGCTCTCATAGAGATCCACGTCCAGATGCACCAGCGCGAATCGATGATCGTCGAGCACGCCGCGGACCGACTGCGGGCAAAATCCCTTGTGGTACGAGAGATTCGGGTATCTCCCGAGGTACTTTTGGATCGATTCCAGGCTGCAGGCGAACCGGCCTTTCTTCTCGATCGCCTTCTCCGATTCGTTCGGCTCGGGCAACCCCTCGAAGGTGTCGCAAAGATGAAACGCCTTCTCTCCCTTCGCTTCACAAATGACCTTCGCGGTGCTCCCCTGATAAAGCCCGACCTCCGCGAAATCCCCATCCAGCCCGCGAAGACCGAGCGCAAGCGAGTGCAAAATGAACATTTCCTGGTTCGTCACCAACGACCGACGCTCGCGACGGGCCCGGCGCAACACCTTCAGTTTGTCCCAATCCTTGTGGAACGACAGCGCGAGCATTTCCATCCGCGAGACAAAATCGATTCCCAACCACTCGAGGAATGATCCGCCGATCCAACCTTGAAACCGCTTGTTTTTAAGAATCATGAACGGTCGGCGCCTTTGCGATAAGTCGCGGTAGAAACTAGCGAAACCCTTAAGCTGCTACGAGCGATCTTCGTTCGCGACTCGCATGGAACAAGCCTAATTCGACAAAAAACGCCGCGCGACACTCCTCCAGGTGGGTAACCGCTCGGCGTGGACCAAAGGTGCCTTCCACCCCGCGGAACTCGCAGTTGCGGGAAGGCAAGCTCGATGCCCCAGACGGCGCTGAGCCAGACGGCGCTGACTCGGAAGGCGCTGACTCGGACGGCGCTGACTCG
>CAIXSC010000034.1 GCA_903921945.1 uncultured Planctomycetaceae bacterium | reverse complement strand
TTCCTGGAACAGGGCAATTTTCTCCGCGCTGGCTTTATCCATCCAGCCTTTGATTTCGTAAAAAGTATCCTGTTCGGGGATGTAGAAATCGGGCGTATAGGTCAGACGATGTCTCCGCGTCGTCGACGTTGCCACCGCGTGGTGTGTTGCCGGCGGGACTGCAGGCCGTCGATTGGGACCGCGATATCGACGCCGACATTCTCGTTGCGGACGCCAGCGGACAAACGCTCGGCTACTTGGAAAACCTGCGGCATATCGAATTCCGTTGGCGGCCGCTCGACAAGCCGTTCGAACCGCTTCGCGGCGCCGCGTCGATGTCGGTCTTCGAAGGCGATGGCAACGTCTCATGGGATCTGCTCGCGGCCGGTCCGAGCGGAGTGACGTCACTGTTGACCACGACTCCTGTCCCAGGCGCTGTGCAGGCGCTCCGGTCGCAAAAGATCGCGGAAACACCGTTCGCTGGCGCGACGACGCTCGACTTCGACAACGACTCGTTTGTCGACGTGGTGGCCTGGGGGGCCCATCTGCGACTCTTCCGTGGCGGACCGGCCGGCCAGTTCGCTCCCGCCAGTCCGACGACGCTTGTCGACAACGCCCCATCGGATCTGTTCGCCTGCGAACCGGCGGATCTCGATGGCGATGGCGACGAGGATCTGGTGATTGCCGCCGCGGAAGGATTGTTCATGCTCGAAAACCAGGGAGGCAATCGGCATCCGTGGATCGACGTCGTCGTGCGTGGACTCGACGAGTCGATCAGCGGACGGGTCAATCATTTCGCGCTGGGCAGTTGGGTGGAGGTTAAGAGCGGCAGCCGTTATCAAGCCGCGGTTGTGACCCGGCCGGTCACCCATTTTGGCCTTGGACCGGCTCGCGATAAATCGGCGGCCGACGAAGCGCTGTCGACGCAGCATGGCGAGAAAGAGCCCGCCGGGGATGGGAAGCCGGCGATTGGGCCGGCGGCGCCGCCGGTCGAAGTGGTCCGCGTGCTTTTTACCAATGGCGTGCCTCAGTCGGTGATTGCTCCGGCGGCGAATCAGGTGGTGCGGGAATCGCAGGCGCTGAAAGGGTCATGTCCGTATCTCTATGTTTGGAACGGCGAGCGTTTCGACTTTTACACGGATTTGTTGTGGGCGGCGCCCCTGGGACTGCAGATTGCCGACGGCGTGATCTTGCGGGATCGGCCCTGGGAGTTTCTCAAGATTGATGGCTCGGCGTTGCGGGAACGGAATGGCCAGTACGAATTGCGGGTCACCGAGGAGCTTTGGGAGGCCGGCTACTTCGACCAAGTGGAGTTGATCGCGGTCGATCATCCAGCGGATGTGGCGGTGTATTCGAACGAGAAGGTTGGGCCGCCGTCTCTCGCCGCTCGGAAGATCCATACGGCGCGGACGCCGCGGACACCGATCGCGGCCCGCGATCAACGCGGCCGGGACATTTTGGATCTGGTGGCGAAACGCGATGAGCGGTACGCGCAGTGTTACGATCGCACCTTCCGTCAGGGACTCGCCGAGCCGCATTTCCTGGAACTCGACCTGGGCTCATGGAACGCCCCGAGTTCCCTCACGCTGTTCCTGACGGGTTGGATCTACCCCACAGACACCTCGCTCAACGTCGGGCTCTCGCAAGACCCGGTACTCGAGGGGCCCCGGCCGCCCTCCCTCTGGGTTCCGGATGGCGCGGGTGGTTGGCGGGAAGCGATCGGCTTCACCGGTTTTCCCGGCGGGAAAACGAAGACGATCGCCATCGATCTGACAGGCGTGTTGCCCGCGAACGACGCTCGGTTACGCATCATGACCACGGCCGAGCTGCGTTGGGACGAAGTGTTCTTCACGGTCGATGAAACGCCGGCCGAAGTGCGCGAAACGCGGCTCGACCTGCGATCCGCCGACTTGCGCTACCGCGGCTTTTCCCGGCCGCTTCCCCGGCCGACGCCCGCCTCGCCGGACCGCTACGACTACGAACAGGTCGATACGGCTCCGAAGTGGGCTCCCATGCGCGGAAAGTTTACGCGTTATGGCGATGTCCGCGAACTGCTCGAGGCGTGGGACGACCGGATGGTGGTGATGGGCGCCGGAGACGAGATGGCGTTGGTGTTTGACGCCGGCCCGCCGATTCCCGCGGGCTGGCGCCGCGATTTTCTCCTGCACAACGTCGGCTGGGACAAAGACGCCGACATCCACACGGTTTACGGGCAAACGGTCGAACCGCTGCCGTATCGCGCGATGGCGTCGTACCCGTACGCCAGTGTTTTGGAGTCGCCCACGACGGGAGAAGACTCGCGGCCGCATCGAGCGATCGACGAGCCATTCGCCGTCGACCCGGCACTTGCCGATTACCTCCGCCGTTACCAAACCCGCGAACAACCCGCGCATCTCTTCTGGCGGCGGCTGCGGCCGTAATCGCTTCAATCGCTTTCATCGTTTTGTAGCGTCCTGATCGCCATCATCGCCTTGATCGCGTTCATCGTTTGCGTCGCTCTGATCGCTTGGGTCGCGCTATTCGGTTGGATTCGCATAGCCATCCGGGGATTCTGCGGATCATGCGGCCAATCGGTGGAATCGGCGAAATGTTCCACTGGCTTCATGTTATAAGCAGGTCGTCTCGAATCTCGTGGGGATGACAGCGGCATGATCCGAGCGCGGGAAGTGACAAAATCGTATGCCGACTTGGGACGCGGGCCCTA
>CAIXSC010000033.1 GCA_903921945.1 uncultured Planctomycetaceae bacterium | reverse complement strand
TGCTCGGCTGGCTTTTCGGCCGGCTTCTCGGCTGGTTTTTCGGCCGGTTTTTCGGCCGGCGTCTCCGTTGGTTTTTCGGCTGGTTTTTCGGCCGCAGGGGCATCCTTCGCGGCCGCGTCTTTGGCATCCTGGGCGCGGGCGGGGCGAGTCCCGGCAGCGATGCCCAGGAGCGCGACGCACGCCAAAGCCCAGCACAACGATCCCCGATCCAAATCCCGACGCATGCTCATCGCAACCACTCCTGTGAACTGCCTTTGAACGGTTGTTGGAAGGAATTGACAAACGCCGACCGCGGGCGTTTCCGCCCGAGCCCTTGGTCGGCCGGTCCCCCGGACAAACTCGGCGAACGACTCACCCGGACGCCTGGGCAGAGCTTATCATAGCGAGCTTTCGTGGAAAGGTGCTCGTTCGATGAAACGCCCTAAGCGTCCTGGTTCCATTCCCGACGCCTTTCGTCCCGAGGAAGGGGCCGATGGGGCCGCGCGAGCGGCCGCCACCGGGGCTCCGACGTCGTCCTCGGCGGCCGGTGGCGTGCGTATTATAGGCGGCCAGTTGCGGGGGCGAGTCCTGCCGTTTGGCGGCGATCCGCACATCCGCCCGATGAAAGATCGGGTGCGGGAAGCGGTCTTCAACCTGCTGGCCGACGACGTCAAGGGCCGCCAGGTCATCGATCTGTTCGCGGGCACCGGGGTGTTGGGGTTCGAGGCGATCAGCCGGGGGGCCGCCCGGGCGTTGCTGTTGGAACGCCACTTCCCGACGGCGAAAGCGATCCAACGCCATGCCGAAACGCTCGGCATCGGCGACCGCGTGGTGGTCGAGGCGGGCGATACGTTCGTCTGGATCCGGCGGCTCGTTGACGGTTTGCTCGCCGGCCCCGACGGTCTAAAGCAGGACCGGCTGACCGAACTGCGGCAATTGCCATGGGTCGTCTTCTGCTGCCCGCCCTACTCGCTGTACGAGACGCGGCGCGCGGACATGCTGTTGCTGATTCAACGCCTGCTCGCGGCCGCCCCGCACAATAGCCGGTTTGTCGTGGAAAGCGACGAACGTTTCGATCCTGCGGAATTGCCCGAGGCGGAACACTGGCAAAGCCGCGTTTACCTTCCAGCCACCATTTCGATGTTAACCACGGACAGGAGCCCGCCATGAGCTATGCGAACGGTCCCACGGGTCAAAATGGTCCCACTGGTCCCGCAGGTCCAAACGGCTCGCCGCCGCCCGGATGGACGCCGCCGACCGGCGGGAATCCGTTTTCCGAGCATGCGGCAGGCGGTGGCCAACCTGGCGGTTCTCGGTTTCCGCCGCCGGGTTATCCGCCGCCGCCAACGGCCGTCGACCCGGCGTTGCGGATAGTCGTCCCGATCGGCGTGAGTCCCTGGGCGATCGCGTCCGGCTACTTGGGCTTGTTGTCGTTCCTCTGCGGAGTCACCGGCCCCTTCGCACTGCTCACCGGAATCCTGGCCTTGCGGCAGATCAAGAAAGATCCGCAGTTGGGCGGCCATGTGAGGGCCTGGGTCGGGATTGTGCTCGGCACGCTCGGCACGCTCGGACTGATTGGGTTCCTCGCGGCGCTCTTGCTCGGATAGTCCAGCGGTGGGTCCATCGGGGATTCAGGTGGGCCCCGCCAAAGATTCGGGCCTCGCCCAACTTCCGAGCTTTCGCGCGCGCCAACGCGGCGATAGCCGCACCGTGAGACTCCTACGGTGGCGAACCACAGTAAACCCGGAAGGACCTATCGGTAGCAGAACGGGCGTCGCGGAAGGAAGCCCGCGACGGACCAGAGGTCCGTCGTACAAATAGGATGACGCGAATCGACGTGCGGACAGCGACGCGGCGCGGATCGAAGGCACGTTCCGAACGGCGCGGTATCGAACGGCGCGGCGCGTTCCGAACGGCGCGGCGCGTTCCGAACGGCGCGGCG
>CAIXSC010000032.1 GCA_903921945.1 uncultured Planctomycetaceae bacterium | reverse complement strand
TCCACCCGCCGCTCGAATCGCTCCGCGACGAGGCCCACAGCGGCCCGCCCCACGGGCTGCTCGAAGCCCTCAAGCGATTGTTCCGGCTGCAAGACTGAAGGCGGGTGGAAAGCAAGCGAAGGGTGACCGGAAGGCGGGCGGAAGGCGGGCTTCCGGGGGTGCGATCGGAGGTGGCGGGTCGTGAAAACCACGCCACCGGTCCGAATCGATCACGTTCGTCTGTCGCCCCAGGGGATGCCGAGCCGTTCGGCGACGCGGCGTGGACGTCGCAACGCCTCTTCCATCCGAGCCGCCTCGTCCGTACCGCGTTGATCGCGGCAGTCGGGATGTGTTTCCGAACTCGCGATCACCCCGAGCGCTCGCAGCACATGCGCCGTGCTATGTCGGTAGGCCGACGCGCTGCCGCGAGCATCAAGACGGAATACTTGATCTTCGAGCGATTGGAAGGCTTCGAAAAGTTTGTAGACGCGGGTGTCGAACCGGACCGCGCCCGGCGCCGACGACTCGACGCCATCCAGGCCGGAAAAACGTTTTCCCGGCGCGCCTTCGGCGAGCCACATATCTTTGGCGGCGCAAATCAGCGGCGCTGCGCTGCTCGCCGCGCCGATCAACAACGGCAAACCCAACTTGATCGCCGTCGCGATTCCGAAGTCATCGCCGCTATGGGGGAGGAAATCGAGCCGAAGCGAGCGGATCATGGCCGCCCAGTACAAAAAGTGCGGCTCGTCCAACGTGCTGATTTTGCCGCCCACGAACTTCGGGTGCGACGCCAACTGCCAGAGCAGCCAGGGTTCGAACGGTGTGGCCCAAGGCACGAACGACGGCTCGAGCGCATGCACGATGCCCGGCCGAACGAGCCATTCGGCGATTCGGTAATACGCGTCGCGCCGCCGCTGCGGATCGAGGCTGTTGAGCCCCCGCGAGGTCATGATCATCACCTCGCAGCGTTCGTGCTGTTGAACAATGTCCAGCAGTGGCAGGTAGCGTTCCGGCTGGAATACCGAGTCGCGTTCCGCCCCGCGAGCTGTGATTCCAGCCACAATCGGCTGGCCGGGAAAGGCGTCGCGAAACCGCCACAAGACCTCGGCGTACAGCGTCTCGTTCAGTTCGAAAATGTAGCCCGTGTCGGCGTTCAGCACGGGGACCAGCTCGACGCCATATCGTTCCGCCGCCGCGAACATCCAGCGCAGGCTTGCCGTGAAGCCGTCCCAATCCGGCTGGCCATCGCGAAACGGTAGCAGCGCCGCCGAGCATAGCCGCGCCTTGGTCGTGTGGTCGATCAACGCTTCCTCGGGCGTCCACGCCCAGACGGTCTCGCGCCACGTCGTATCCGGCAACAGCTCATCCGGATGCTCGATCAATCGACTTGCCATGTGCTCTCCCCCGAGCGACTTCCAGCCAACTCTGCTGCCACAGACACCGGAACGCGTTGCCACTCCGATGGCCACCTTCCCGGCATTTTATCGAAGTTCAACCACCAAGTTCGCGCCAGCCCTCCGATGCCGGCATCTTGTCTTGTACGACGGACATCTTGTCCGTCGCCGCTGGAGCCGGAACTTGTGGAG
>CAIXSC010000031.1 GCA_903921945.1 uncultured Planctomycetaceae bacterium | reverse complement strand
GCTTCCATCGCGGCGGCCGTGTCGAGCCATCGAGCTGCGGCCGAAACAGGGACTGACGCCGACCAGTCGGTCGTGAACTCAGCTTCCGCTTGAGTAGCGATCGACTCGCCGTCTGGCACGCCCGCGGAGGCTCGCGGCGAGCGATTCCAACGCGCGATCCACGGTCGGAGCAGCTCGGCGGCCCGAGCCGGATCGTGGAGCCGGTCGTCGGCGGTCGTCGCCAGCAACCACGCCAACTTGCGGCGGGCAGGGGCCAAATTCGAGTCGCACTGCACCGCCACTTCGAGCCATCGCAGCGCCTCGACATCCGCGTCCCGTCGCAACAACAGATCCCCGAGATTGTGCGCCGCCACGGCGAAGCGCGGGTCCAATTCCAACGCGCGGCGGAACGACTGTTCGGCCGCCTGCCGATCACCCATCTGATCCAGACACGCCCCCATATCGTTGTGTGCCACGCTAGACTCGGGGAGCAACACGATCGCCTTGCGGAAACCGGCGAGCGCCGTTTTGTGGTCGCCCAACCGACTCAGCGAAGCGGCAAGACCCGCCCACGCATGGCCATCGTCCCGATAAAGCCGCAACGAGGCGGCGAAAGCTTCGGCGGCCCCCCGCGCGTCCCCCTGTTCATACAACACGCAGCCGAGATTGCTGTGCGCTCGGTAATTGCGCGGATTGATCTCGATCGCGCCGCGCCACAATCGAGCCGGCTCGGCGTAGTCGCGATTGCGCGCCACCGTCCGCGCCGCGAGCCCCGTGGCCACGCACACCACCACGATCGCGAACCACGGTCCAGCGAACTGGGGCACTCGCAAACGCCCCGCGAGCCGCTCGACCAGCGCGTATCCCCCGTACACGGCAAGCGCCACGACAAAGGCGAGCGGCAAGTAGAGCCGATGCTCAAACGCCAAATCGGCGATCGGCAGGAAACTCGACGAAGGAGCGAGCACCAGGAAGAAACCGGCAGCCGCCAAGCCCCAAAGCCGACGTCGCCCAAGGCCGATCGCCGCCACCACACCCGCGCACAAGACGATCGCGAACGCGGGCGCGACATCGATGAACCGCGCCGCCGGTTGCCAGGCATAGTCCAAGCACAACCGATCGGGCCAAACCGCTAACCGCAAGTAATGCAGGATGATTGCCGGCTGATTGGAAAAATATTGCCAAGGCGTCCACCCGACTCCCGCCAACGCCCCGTCCGCGTTCGGCCGCGCGACGTGCCCCATGAGATAGTTCGCGAGCCACGGCGTGAACCATAGCCACGGGGTTGCCATGCCGAAGTGCAGCCAGCCGCGGCGCCGTAGCAGTTCGCTCCAACTCGACGCGTAGCAAACGCGGTCGAGCGCAAGCGCGGCGAGCGGCAACGTCGCCGCGATCTCTTTCGACAGCATGCCCAGCCAAGCGCAGAGGATCGCGAACAGCCCGATCATCGTCGCTCGAACGCGGGCGAACGAACGAACATCGCTCTCCGCGCGGCCCGCAACGAGGGAGACGGCGAGCAGTCCGAACAGATAAAACATGCTGGCCAGCGACTCGCCGCGTTGAATGAGGTAAGTGACCGCTTGCGTGGTGAGCGGATGCACGCCCCAGACCAGCGCCGTGGCGGTGGCCAGCCAAGGCGAACCGAGCCGTTGTCGCGCCGTCAAACGCCGGACCAGCAGTGCCAGGGCGACCGCCGTCGCCAGGTGAAGGCCCAAATTGACCGCGTGGTAGCCAAAGGCGTTGGAACCGCCCAGCGGTGATTGGCGGCGAACGTCCAGAACAAAAACGGCCGATTCGACGCCGCCGCCAACGACTCCAGCCGCGCGAACTTGTCGGTCCCCAGATAGGCATGGTCGTCGAACGCCAACTTGCCCGCGAAGCTGTTGTGATAGGCGAGCAGGATGGCGGCGACCAGCACGATCCACGGATTCCAGGCGGCGACGCGGGAGTGTCCGCCAGCGTATCGCTTGTCCGTCACCTCCCCGTTGGCCATGATTCCCCACCCCGCGATTTTTTCCTGCAGACAGCTTGACGCCTTGCCGGTTGCGCCGATAATTCAAGCACGATTGCAATTCGATTGCAAATGGTCAGTCGATGTTATTGACAGTCATAGCCATTTCAAAGGGGTATGCGAATGAAGACCGGTTTGAAGCGACTGCTGCGGGACAAGCGGGGCCAGGGGATGGTCGAGTACGGGATTCTGGTGGGCGGCATCGCGCTGATCGCGCTGGCAGCCGTCGCGATTT
>CAIXSC010000030.1 GCA_903921945.1 uncultured Planctomycetaceae bacterium | reverse complement strand
ATGAACCACTCAACCGTTGACCTGGATTGCCTAAGTGCCGCCTACGTCGAGTCGCTCATGGAGGAGTACTTGCGTGACCCGGCTCGCGTTCCCGAGTCGTGGCGCGGGTACTTCGCGCAAATGGCCGCCGCGATGGCAGGGGAAAAATCCTCAGGCGATCGCGGTTCCCACGGGCTGAGCGACCACGGGCCATCGGGCAACGGCTCGGCCGGCCATGGACATTCCGGCCATGGACATTCCGGTAATGGACACGCTGGCGGTAGCCACGCGGGCAATGGCCGTCACGGTAACGGCGCCGCGGCCGCCGGCGATCGGATTCGATTCCGCCCGTCATTCGGCCCCAGCAGCTTGTTCAATCCGCCAGTGGCGAGCGCCAAAATCATGGCGTCACCCGGCGTGGAGCGTTTGCCAGCCGCTCGCAGCGTGTTCCCGTCCACGGACGACTTCGAGGCGGTGCAGCGTCAAGACCGAGTCGACCAACTGATTCGCGCTTACCGGGTGCGTGGCCACTTGGTGGCGAAAATCGATCCGCTCAATGCGCCACGCCCCGAGCAGCCCGAATTGAGTCTCGAGTATCACCGGCTGGGCGATTCGGACCTGGAGCGGTCGTTTTCCACGACCTCCATTGGCGGTCCATCCACGCAAACGCTCGACGCGATCATCAAGCGTCTTCGGAACACGTATTGCCGGAACATCGCCGCCCAGTTCATGCACATCGATGACTTGGCGGTCCGCGATTGGCTCCAACACCGCATGGAGGAGACGGAAAACGTCATCAATCTGACGCGGGACGAGCAGTTGCGGATCCTCAAGCGGCTCACGGACGCCGTGATGTTCGAAGAGTTCGTGCGGCGGAAACACGTCGGGGCGAAGACGTTTTCGCTCGAAGGCGCCGAGAGCCTCATTCCGCTCTTGGACATGGCGATTGAGCGGGTGGCCGACCAAGGAGTGGAAACGGTCGTGCTCGGAATGGCCCATCGTGGCCGCCTGAATGTGCTGGCCAACATCTTGCGGAAACACCCGCATCAGATCTTTTGGGAGTTCAAGGACGCCACGCCTCACCTGTACCAAGGCGGTGGCGACGTGAAGTACCACCTTGGCTTCAATTACGACTACGAGACGTCGTCGGGGCGTAACATCCACCTGTCACTGTGTTTCAATCCCAGCCATCTAGAATACGTGAATACCGTGGCGATGGGACGCACGCGAGCGAAACAAGATCGCCTCGGAGACTCGGATCGCACCCGAGGCCTGACCCTGCTGATCCACGGCGACGCGGCGTTCGCCGGCGAAGGCATTGTGCAGGAAACGTTGAACTTGAGCCAACTGCCCGCCTACGAGGTTGGCGGCACGCTGCACGTGATCGTCAACAATCAGGTCGGCTTCACCACGTTGCCCGAGGAAGCGCGGTCGACGACCTACGCCACCGACGTGGCGAAAATGCTGCAGATACCCATTTTCCATGTGAACGGCGAGGATCCGGCAGCGGTTGCCCAGGTCGTAAGTCTCGCGCTCGACTTTCGCCAACGCTTCAAGCGGGACGTGGTCATCGACATGTACTGCTTCCGCCGCTGGGGGCACAACGAAGGCGATGAACCCGGCTTCACGCAGCCCAAGATGTACCAGATGATCGAGAATCGCGAGACGATCCAGGACAACTACCTGGAGCGACTCTTGCTGCTGGGCGAAATCACCGTCGAGGAAGCCGAGCAGATCCGCCAGGAACGTCGCCAACATCTCGAAGCTGAATTCGAAACGGCTCATAAAGAAGGCTTCGTGCCAAAGCCGTACAAACTGCCACCGATCTGGCAAGGTTATCGTGGCGGCGATGAACCGGACGATGACGACCCGGCGACCGGGTTGTCGACGTCGCGAGCGTCCGAACTGCTCGTCAAACTCAATCATCTCCCCGACGGTTTCAATTTGCACCCCAAGTTGAAACGTTTGTTCGAGCGACGGCTGGAAATGGCCCATGGCGATTCGCCTCTTGATTGGTCCGCCGGCGAGGCGTTAGCGTTCGCATCGTTGTTGACCGACGGCCAACGGATCCGCATCACCGGCCAGGATGCCGAACGAGGGACGTTCAGCCACCGGCATTCGGTGCTGCATGACACGGTCACGGGCGCCAAGCACTGCCCGCTCAAACACCTCGCGGCCGACCAAGCGCCGTTGGAGATTTACAACAGCGCACTCAGCGAAGCGGGCGTGCTGGGCTTCGAATATGGGTACAGCCTTGACTGGCCCGATGGCTTGGTGGCTTGGGAGGCCCAGTTCGGGGACTTCTGGAATGTGGCCCAAGTGATCGTCGATCAGTTCATCGCCAGCGCCGAGGACAAGTGGAAGCACCTCAGCGGGCTCGTGATGATGCTGCCGCACGGCTACGAGGGCCAAGGCCCCGAGCATTCCAGCGCTCGGCTCGAACGTTTGCTTCAACTGTGCGCCGAGGACAACATGCAAGTCGCCGCGCCGACAACGCCGGCGCAGCTCTTCCATCTGCTCCGTCGCCAAGTGCTCCGCAAGTGGCGCAAACCGCTGGCGATCATGACGCCGAAGAGCCTCCTGCGGCATCCCAAGGTCGTCTCGCCGCTTAACGATTTCGTGCAGGGCGGATTCCAACGGGTGATCCCGGACGAACGGCCGGAAACCACGCTGCCGACGCGAAGGGTCATCCTGTGCTCGGGGAAAATCTACTATGATCTGCTGGAATACCGCACGAAGCGGCAATGCAACGATGTCGCGATCATTCGCGTCGAACAGCTCTATCCGTTGCCAATCTTGCCGTTGCGGGCGGTGATGAGCCAGTACGCGGTCGACACGCCCGTGTACTGGGTCCAGGAAGAGCCCGAAAATATGGGCGCGTGGCGGTTCCTGCGAGTGATGCTGGGGGAAAAATTGTTCCAGACCTTCCCGTTCTCCGGCATTTCTCGTCAAGCGTCCGCCAGCCCCGCCACCGGTTCGCCCGCCGCCCATCAGATCGAACAACAAGAGATTTTGGCTTGCGCGTTCCGCAGCCAGTAACCAAGGACCTGCGACATGGCGATTGAAATCCGCGTCCCCCCTGTGGGCGAATCGATCAAGGAAGTCCAAATCGGCCGGTGGCTAAAGAAACCCGGCGATAAGGTCGTCCGCGACGAAAACCTGGTCGAGATTGAAACGGACAAAGCCTCGGTGGAACTGCCGTCTCCCGCCGCCGGCGTGATCGGCTCGATCGTGAAACGCGATGGCGATCTTGTCGCCGTGGGCGATGTGATCGCGACGATCGTGGAATCCGGCGAAACGGCTCCAGCGCCAACAAGCGCGCCCGCAAGCGCGCCCGGGGCGCCCGCCGCGAAACCGGCCCCGTCCGCCGCCGCGCCAGCCCCCGCGGTTCCAGTAACGCCTGCACCGGCTGCCGCAACTCCTGTGGCTGCCGTAGCTCCAGCGGCCACTGCGGCTCCAGCGGCAACGGCTCCGCTCACCCCCCTCGCGCCGGCCAACAAAGCGGCTGTCGAGAAGCCGGCGGAACGTCCCGCCAGCGGGCTGGTCGAGTCCCGGTCGGCCCCCGTCCCGCGAGTTCCCGAACCGGCCCGCACGGTCATCGGCGAACTCGAGGAAGTCGTGCCGATGAGCCTTATCCGACGGCGGATTGCCGAGCGGTTGGTGGAGGCCCAACAGACAGCCGCGCTGCTGACCACGTTCAACGAAGTCGACATGTCGGCGGTGATGCAGTTGCGGGCCGAGTTCAAAGACGCGTTCCAGCAACAATACGGCGTGAAGCTGGGTTTCATGTCGTTCTTCGTCAAAGCGGTGATCGACGGCTTGAAAAAGTGCCCCGAGCTGAACGCGGAAATCCGCAACAACCGCGAGATCGTCTACCGAAACTTTTACGATATCGGTATCGCGATCGGTGGCGGCCGCGGCTTGGTTGTGCCGATCCTGCGGCGCGCGGAACTGATGAGTTTCGCGCAGATCGAAGCGGCGATCGCCGACTTCGGCAAGCGCGCCCAGGAGAACAAGATCGCGCCTGAGGAATTGGTGGGCGGCACGTTCACGATCAGCAATGGCGGCGTCTACGGTTCGCTGCTGTCCACACCGATTGTGAACCCTCCGCAAAGCGGCATTCTTGGCATGCATACGATCCAAGAACGACCGGTCGCCCGCAACGGCCAAGTGGTGATCCGGCCGATGATGTATCTGGCACTCACCTATGACCACCGGATTGTCGATGGTCGCGAGGCCGTGGGCTTCCTCAAACGCGTCAAGGATGTGCTCGAAGAACCGTCGCGCATGCTGATGGAAGTTTAATAGCTCAACCGTAAGACCTTCGCGGCGTCCTCTCGCCACGGCGACCGCCCCGCAGCGATCGCCCTGCGGCGATCGTCTCGTAGCGATCGCTCCGCGACGATCCAGTCGCCGCGGGGCCGCCCCAAGTCGCCGGCCTTTAACGACGTACGCAGCGACAAATGCGCGGCGGCACACGCTCGGCGGTTTTCGCAGGGTGTTTTTAACAGGACGGTTTTCGTATGACGGCGCCCGAACTCATCGTCGCTCAGCGTGCCGCGCGAGCGGGCGGCGATGTGGTGGCCCGCTACTTTCGCGATGGCGTCGCCATGCGAGGCAAACAGTCATTCGAGCTCGTGTCGGATGCCGACCTCGAAGCGGAGCGGGCGATTGTGGACCGGATTCGCGCCGAGTTTCCCGGGCATGCGGTGCTCGGCGAGGAACTCCATCGCGACGCGGTGGACGCCGAACATCTGTGGATCGTCGATCCGCTCGACGGCACCAACAACTTCGGCCACCGTATTCCGCAATTCGCCGTCTCGATCGCCTACGTGCGAAACGGGCGGGCGGAATGCGGAGTGGTCTATCAACCGGTCACGGACGAGTGGTTCATCGCGCGCCGCGGCTGTGGCGCCTTTCATAACGGTCAAGCGGTGCAAGTTTCCACAGCCAGCCGGCTCGACCAAGCGTTGCTCGGCGTCGGTTTCTATTATGATCGCGGGGCGATGATGGAAGCGACACTTGCGGCCATCGGCGATCTTTTCCGCCGCCAGATCCACGGTATCCGCCGTTTCGGGGCAGCATCGCTCGACCTGTGTTGGGTGGGACTCGGCCGCTTCGACGGTTTTTTCGAATTCGAACTAGCGCCATGGGACTTCGCGGCCGGCCGGCTCTTTGTGGAAGAGGCGGGAGGCATTGTCACAACCTGCGATGGCCAAGACCCGCCATGGGCCAAATCGAGCATCTTGGCGACCAACGGCCATTTGCACGCCGAGATTCTCGAAACCATCCGGCCCAAAATGCCGCGGCGCTAAAACAGCGGAGCGTCATCAGCCGAGCGCCTTCAGAGACGCACGGAAGCATCTCGAGGCCAGCGGAAAAGCATGGAACGCGATCGGCGTTCAATCGGTTCGGAGTTACACGTGATCGGCGTTCAATGCGATCGGCGTTAAACGCGATCGGGTGGGGGCGAACCTCGGGTGTCGCCAGCGGCTTGGTGACGCACGAATTCGATCGCGTCGGTCTTTGTTTGCAGTTCGCCCATCAGCTGCCTGTCGCGGACTTCTTCGAGCAAGATGCGGAAACGCGGGCCGGGGGCCAATCCCAAGCGTTTCAAGTCGGCGCCGTCGATCAGCGGATCCGGGTTAAGCTCGGCGGTGGCAAGCGACATTTTTTCACGGCAGAACGCGATTCCGTCCGTCGGAAGATGTTCCGCCTGCGCGAGCGCCTCGGCGTAGTCGACCAGTTCACGCGCGCCGGCGGCAACCAGCAGCGGTTGCAGTCGCGGCCAAGCTCGCGTCGGACCGGCGATCACGTGACGGGCGTTCTGGAGAAGCCACGTGGTTCGGTTGATCTCGTCAAGCGATAGTTTCCAGCGTCGGCAGATCGCCCCCGCGCGCGATTGGGGCGCTCGCGGTTCGCTCTGCTCCGCAACGGTGTGAATCAACGCCGCAAGTCCCGCGGGAAACTCGGGGTTGTGCAGCCGGTCGAGCAGTTCCAGGGTGCGGTCCCAGTGCGAACCGCGGTTCGCGGCCGGTCGCGTGACATCGGTTGCCAGTTTGTAAGGCGATTCGAAAGGCGGTTCGTCTGGCGAACGGATTGCGGCCGCTTCGGGGTCGTGCGGGGCAAGTTCCGGAATGAGCACGGGTAGCAACCAACTGGCGCTGAGCAACTCCACGCTGTGGCGGCGAGTCGGATGAGGCAGCATGCGCCGCATTTCCGCCGCGATTCGTTCGGCGCTGACAATCACGATCTCGCGCGCTAGTTCGCGGATCGCGGCAAGCGTATTGGGCTCCAACGTGAAACCGAATGTCGCGGCGAAGCGGACGGCGCGGAGCATTCGCAGTTTGTCTTCGTGGAAGCGTTCGCGGGGATTGCGGATCGCTCGGACCACGCCATGGGCCAAATCCTGTTGGCCGCCGACAAAATCGACAACGGCGCCGGCGATCGGATCGTAGAACATGCCGTTGATGGTGAAGTCGCGCCGCTGCGCGTCTTCCTCGGCGCAGCTAAACACAACGCCGTCGGGGTGGCGGCCATCGCTGTAGCCGACGTCGCGGCGGAACGTTGCCACCTCCACAGGGGCCACGCCGCGTTCGCCGCGCACGGTAATGACACCAAACGCTTGGCCGATCGGCAGCGTATGCCGGTGGCCAAAAACGTCGCGGACTTCTTCGGGGCGGGCATTCGTGGCGACGTCGTAGTCCTTGGGAACTCGCCCGAGTAGCGCGTCGCGCACGCATCCGCCTGCCCAATAGGCCTCGTAGCCATGGCGGCGGAGCCGTTCGACGATTTCGCGAGCGAATTGGCGATCGCGATCGCGGGTTCTCGTATCGGACATAGATGGAAACGAAGTCCGAGGTGCGAAGGACGAGGTGCGAAGGACGAAGGACGAAGTGTGAGGGGCGAAGTGTGAAATACCGGGTTGCGTCGATGGCGGCGGTGCGGGACGATGCCGTGAAAATCTCCGCCCCTCCAAGCATTCAGGGAATCTAACATGAGCACTCCCGCTGAACCAAGGCCGTGGGAAATCGACGTCGTGTCCGTGAAACGGATGCTCGACGAACAGGCCGACTTCGTATTGATCGATTGCCGCGAGACGAGCGAATTCGAGACGGCGCGGATCGCCGGCGCGAGGCTGCTGCCGATGAGCGAGATCGCGCAGCGTGTCGAGGAGCTCGCGGACCAGCGAGACCGGCACATCATCGTCCATTGCCATCACGGCGGCCGCAGCCTCCGAGTCGCTCGATGGTTGCGGAGCGTCGGTTTTTCCGAGGCCCAGAGTATGGCTGGCGGTATTGATCAGTGGTCTTTGACGATCGATCCGGCCGTGCCGCGATACTAGGCCCGCGCCATGGCCGAAATCTCCCGCCGATCACAGGCGGTCCCCTTGCGAGCCCTAGGAGCGCTGTTTATAGTTTCGATTCTTCACACGTCGTTGCGGGCGTGGCGGAATTGGCAGACGCGCAGGATTCAGGTTCCTGTGGCCGTAAGGTCGTGGAGGTTCGACTCCTCTCGCCCGCACTCTCTTTCCCGGGATCAATCGATCTCGGTCGTGGCGGAACTGCGACAGTTCCGCGTTTTGGCCCGCGTCCGACTGATTGGTGGTGTACGGGTGCGTTGGTGGAGCGGACACGTTCGCATGGCTGTGGTTCGCCGATTGCGGTTTCGGACATTCTAGATCCTGGCGAACCAAACGCTGGCGCTGCGTCGAACTCTTGCGTATCGGCCGTGAAATCAAAACTGCCAGTCACCAATGGGCCCAGGCTTACTCATCCCATGCGGCAAATATCGCGTCGCAAGCTCGACGCGATTCGTATGCCTCCCACGATAATTCGCCTTCGCCCGGATCATGGCCGGTTGACGGCGATGCCGCCGTCGAGCTCGCCGCCAATCGATTGGGGCCGCCCGCCCCGGCACTTGCCCCGGTGGTTACGGTGATCGTGAACGTCCGCACGAATTTCAACCCGCCCTGGTCCGCGACGTGCACTCGCACGGAATAGGAACTCTTCACAGCCGCGTTCAGTGACTTCGTCGCGCGCAGCTGATTTCCTGAGAT
>CAIXSC010000029.1 GCA_903921945.1 uncultured Planctomycetaceae bacterium | reverse complement strand
TGTCCGTCGACGCTGGGGCCGGCTGGCTTCGAGCCGGAAAAAGTGGACAACGTGCCAGCCACTTTTCGATTCGGACAACGTGCCAGCCACTTTTCGACTTTTTGATCCCTTCCGACCGGTCAGCCCGCCAAACTGGCTCAAGGCGGGTGCGCCATCGGCCGCCGAGTATCGCTCACGATTCGCGACTGGCTGCGCGTGGCCTTTCCGCGAGGCGTTGAAACGACTCGCGACGCTCGGAGGAATCCGGACAGCAAAACCGCCTAGCAGTGCATCACTTGACCGCCATCGACATTCAACGTTTGGCCCGTGATGTTGTTCGCCCGAGGCGATGCCAGGAAAACGGCCATCGCCGCGATGTCTTCGGGCGTTTGCCAGCGGCCGAGCGGCGCGATCTTGCGGACTTTTTCTCCCGCCCAGTCCTCGTAGCTCCGCCGCGTATCGGGAGGCTGGCTGTCGTGCCACGCTTGCCAGACTCCGCGATTCAACGGCGTCTGGACCATTCCTGGACAGATCGCGTTCACCCGCACGTCATAAGCGGCGAAATCCTTCGCCGCGCAGTGCGTGAAATTCAACAACGCCGCCTTCGCCGCGCTGTAGGGCGGATCGGTTTGCGAACCGATTTGGGCGGCGACCGACGAGATCATCAACACGGTGCCGCGTCGAGCGGCCGTCAAGTGCGGCGCGAAAGCGTGCGCCGTGTTCACCGCCCCGACCAGATTCACCTCCAGGATCCGCGGCCAGTCCGACGGCGAAAGATTCCAGAACGGAAAACCGAACTTTCCCGAGCCCATCCCCGCCGCGTATACGATGTGGTCCGCCCGGCCAAACTCCGACACCACACTGTCCGCCAATCGTCGCATTCCCTCATAGTCGACGACATCCACCATCCGTCCCGCTGTCCGCGTTCGGGTCGACTGCGCCAGTTCGCCAGCGCGTTCGGCCACCGCCGCCGACCGGTCCGCTAGCACGACCGCCGCCCCTTCGTCGGCGAACGCTTTGCCGATCGCCAGCCCAATCCCACTCGCCCCGCCCACGATCACGGCCACGCTATCCGTCAGTTGAAGATTCATAGTTCGTCGCAAAAGGTTGAGTAGGAAATTCCAGCCATCGTTGCTTCGGCCACCGATCGGGAACTCGCGACAGCACCCAGCACTCCCGCCGGCAAGTCGCACTTTCCGCCGGCACGTCGCGTTTCCCGCCGCAGGTCACGCCTCGCGGATTACGGTGGAGCCTTCTGAAGGACTTTGTTGAGGGTTGGGTCGAGCCGTTCGCCGACGGCGGCTAACTCCTTGGTGACGGTGCTCAGTTTGGCTTGACGCTCCTGCAATCGCGTCGCCTCGTCTTTCGTTCCGCCACTCTCCAGTTGCTTGATGTCCGCCTCCAGCCGAACCTTTTCCGCCGCCACCAGCGATTCCCAATTCGGGAACGCATCCGCCACTCGTAACAGCCAAAGGTCGCCTGTGTCCAACAGTCGTGTCACCGCGGGCTGCAGTTTACTCCAACTGTCCAGGAAGCGGGTTGAGTCCGACTGCGGGCTCGCCAAATCGATCTCCTTCCGCGCATCGGCCATCGCGGGAGCGGTTACCTGGAGTGCGTCGCCGAGCCACTGTCGACGGCGTTTCACGGTTTGATCGTTGGGATCCAGCGTTGCCAGTCGATCCAGCTTGGCCTTCAATTCATCCCACGCGCGTTTCTTGGGCCAAAGCTCGTTGATTCGCCGCCGTAAGCCCTGGACTTCGGCTTGCGTCGCGGCGGTTGTGATGGCCGCGTCGCGGACCTCGTCGCGAAACGCCTGCAATTCCTTCACAAGTTGTCCGTAGAGCGGCTCGACGTCGTACTTCGCCTTTTCCGCCTCCTGTGCCACCCCGGACAGCTCGGCGTCCAAGGTTTTCACATCGGCCAACTGTTCGCTCTCCTCGGCCAATTGCCGAGCGGCCGGCACATCAGCCGACTCAACGGTCACCCTCAACCGCTTGAGCAGATCGTTGAACCGCGCGCGGCGATCGCGCAGGTTATCGCCCAAACGATTCAGGGTTTCGGCCAGATCGAGTCGTGGCGGCCGATGCGGCACGAGAAACTCGAGCGTTGCCGGGGAACAACCGGGCACAAACGGACGATAGTACATCGACACGCCGTGCGTGACGACGACGTACCGCAGGCCGGCTGGCGCTTCGAGCGTGAACTCGCCACGATCGTCGGTCACGCCCAACGGCCGCGGCAGGTCTTGTCGACTTGGTCGCAAGGGCGAGACGTACACAACACAGCCCTCGCGTGGCGAGCGCGGTCGCGGCGTCTTTTCATCGCCATTCTCTTGCGATACCACTCGAACGCGGCACAGTCCCGGAGCCGGGTCGACCATGCGAGCGAGGAAACGCACGGGCGCCGCCGCATCGCCGACCGCCTGGAAATACAGCTTGTCAGACTCCTGGCCGGGAACGGCGAGCCGCGTTGCGAACCGCGTTCCGCGATCTTCCGCGACCACGAGGAACTGGTCGTCACGAGGTTCCTGAGCCAACGCGGGCGATGCGCCGGCCACTCCCATCCACCGCTCGCGGTAAATGCGCAGGACCGAGCCCGGAAGCGGCGCTGGCGAATCGGCCAGTCCCCGCAATCGTTCGAGCGCGGGGAAATCCACCAGCAGCAAGCCGTCCTCGGTGGCCCCGATTCGTCCAACCAGGGAATAGCAACGCAGCGCCCAGGCCGCCGCTTGTTCGGCCACCATCGCGCGTTGCACGACATGGCCCCGGCGCACCTTGCCAATCTGTGCGAAATAACCGTCGTACTCGACGCCCGCCAACTGCCAGTTGCCCCGTTCGTACCGCACGTCCACAAGGATGGTTTTCCGGTGGTCGTCACCGGCCCACTCGCGGAACTTCGCGCCAGTCACCGCGTCGATCGGGCGGCCAGCCAGCCAGACTCGGACCGCGTCGGGCGCCATGGCGACATCCGGCACGCCGCCAGGAAACGCTTCCACGAACTTTCGCCGGGCACGCTCCATAATTCGCGCGACCAGGGGCTCGTCGATCGCCGCATGCGGCGCGGCAGCAATCCAGACACGAACCTGCTGATCCCCGATTTCCGGCCAGTTTTCTCCGCGAACTTCGGCCGTCCATCCGAGCCACCCCAACGCCAGCATCGACCATGCGACCAGTATCGACCTCCCGTCCAGCATGAATCTCCCGCCCAGCATCGACTTCCCGTCTGCGGGCGTCCCCTTGGAGAACGTCATCGTGCTCGCTCCTGGGGCGTGAGCGACCAGAAGGCGGCGCCCTGGCCCAGTTCGGGAGCATCGACGATCGCGGGCCGCGGGTTTCCGGCCGGGTCGCGTAGCACCAATCGGCTGCCCGAAACGGCGAACTGTTCCAGCCACCACAGCGGCACGAAGGCGATCTGGTCATGCAGACGACGATGCGTTTGCCGTTGACGGGTGAGAATCTCGACGCCGGTTCGTCCGCGTGACGCGTCGATCATCACCTGCCACAGTTGGTCGTCTTGGTAGCCCATGAAATTGCGTCCGCCGCGTTCGACTTGCGCCGGTTCGATTCCGAACAGTTCGCGTAAATCGAACAGCGAGTCGTCGTGGTCGAGCCGATAGTAGGCGAGGTCGTAATCGTGGTTGTCGAGCACTTGCTCCAGGTAGCCGGGCACGGTGAGCGGCATCCGTTGGACGGGAAGGCCGACGGCTTCCAGAGCGACGATCACTTTCTCCATCGCCTGGGCCGCCCTTGGTTCATCTACGGCGAATGCCAGTCGCATCGGTCGCTGGAACGACTCGGGATGCTTCATCCGCAACGAGGCAACCAAATCACGCGCCGCGATGATGTCCGGCGGCGTTTCCGGAACCGAGTCATCGTGGGCTGGCGAATGCGGTGGAAATGGCCCGGTCGCCACTCGATGCCGCGCGTTTTGCGCATTCAGCGGGAAAACTTCCCGCAAAATGGTCCGCCGCGGGATCGCCAGCAGCAGCGCGCGCCGCGCATCGCGGTGCGCTAACAGCGGATGGCGATGATTGACGGCGAGGAGCCAGACACTCTCCCGTCGAATCGGCCGACGCGCGAATCGCAGGATACCGCCGCTGACGTCCGCGAAGTCATCCGCGAATACAGGAAACAACAGTTCAATCTCGCCGCGCGCCAAGTCGTTCGCGGCTCGCGCCGATTGGTCAGCCGTGTAACGCCGGATCGCGATCGATTCGATCAGCCCCGCCAGCGGCGAACCATGGTTCGATATCGCAGCAGAGCTCCGCGCGGTCGGCGACTCGGCAAGCGTCCTCTCGGGGCGTGCCACTTCGGGACGCGCCACTTCGGGACGCGCCACTTCGGGACGTGCCACTTCAGAGCGTGCCACTTCGGGACGCGCCACTTCGGAGTGTGCCAGTCGGCTGGAAGGATGTGTCGGGTTGCGTACCAAGCGAGCCGAGAGCGACGGATCGGAGCTGGCTTCAAGCCGAAACGGTCCTGTGCCGTTGCGTGGACCTGCGGACACTGGAAAGGAGAGCCCTTCGAATGGCTGCGGATGCGCGGCAAGACGAATCGCCAATTGGCGGGAACCGAGCAGCAGCACCTCTTTGACGCCAGGGCGGCTCGCCATGCGCGCCGCTTCTTGGACCAGTCCCGCGCTCAGCGGTTGTCCGTCCGCGAATTGGCGTCCCTCCACCAACGTGACATCGACACGGGCGCCGTTGTCTTTCAGTTCGGCCCATTCGACGAGCGGCCCGCGCACATAGCGTCGGCTGTTGATTGCCGGCGCGCCCGAGGAGGCGCGAGCGCTCACGGCGCTGCCAAGCCCTGTAGCGCTCGACGCGTTGGCGACGCCCGTTGAGATTGTCGCGCTCGCCGTGTTGGACAGCCGCTGCGGCGCGGAAGCCGACCAAGGCTCGAAAAGCCGTTCAAAGATCAGCTCGCTGACAAACTGCTGCAATTCGGTGCGAGCGGGCAGCAGGTCGCCGGGTGGAAGCGGTTCGAAGGCGCCGACGAGCAGCGTTTCCGATTTTCGCTGGCGACGCAATTCGGCTTCGATCGCCGTATCGCCAGCGCCGAGCGACGCTGCCGCCGCGAGCGCGATCGCCGCCTCGCCCGCTTGGCCCGTGCGCTGGGCAACCTCGGCGTCAATGAGCAGTTCGCGAGCGCGGCGGCGGGCGGCGGTGCGCACGTTGACGGTTGCCGGCGCATCGGCCGCGACGCGTTCCAAATCGCGCAGTCTGTCCCGAGTGGTCGCGTGGTCGCCCCGCGCCAGCGCTTCGAGCGCGAGTTCCGCGTGGATCGCGGAATACTCGGCTACGAACGCTGGCTCGCCGCGGTGGGCTCGAGCCAATGTTTCCAACTCGACGAGTGCTGGAGCGAGCGTTGCCGGGTTAGTCGCCCGCTTGGCAACTCGCGAACGCACCGCCTTCAGTTGCAACCGGAGTTGCAAGATTTGGCGCTCGCGCGGCTCCCAGGCGGCGTTCATTTTTTCCAGCCGCTCCAGCAGCGCGACCAGGGATTCAGACCCGCCTTCGTTAGCCAGCCGTTGACTCACATAGTCCAGAACTCGCGCTTCCCAGTACAGCACCTCGCTGACGTTCTCGGTCCGCAATCGCTGTTTGCCCATGGCGCCCAGCGGCGTGACTGGCATGATTTCACGATTGCGCCATTCCCCAGGGCGGCTCGGTCG
>CAIXSC010000028.1 GCA_903921945.1 uncultured Planctomycetaceae bacterium | reverse complement strand
GATTGTGCCTCAAGCCGACTTTGGGCCGTTTTGCGAGCGGGTCGTTTCCTCTATCCTGTGCCGCTCGACGGTGTGCGTTGATCGTGACTGACCGTGGTTTCTCGCGAGTCGCCCCTATGTTCCGCGTATCGCTCCGATTTTCTTTCGCAGCCGTGGTTCGCGCGGCTATCGGCATCGCCAGCATCACGGGATCGGGCCGTCTCGACGATTCTTGGTTGTCGGCCATCACGCTGACGCCCAGGTCCGCGGTCGCTCAGGAATCCCCGCTCCGTGAACCCTACGACTACGCCCCATCGATGCGGCAAGTCGCCCAGCGATTTCGGGGTCGCCCCGGTGTCGTGCTTCACGTCGGCGACTCCATCACCTACGCGAGCCCTTACAGCGCTTGGGCCCGTTACGGCGCTGGAAAAACCGATGCCGACAAAGCGGTGCTCGCCTGGATGCACGCCGGCGCCGAGAACGACCGCGACGGCTGGTGGCTATGCCGCGTCGACCTGCCCGGCGGCCGGTCGCATACCGCCTGCAGCGGCATTCGCCTGGACCAAATGCTCGCCGGCGGCAAAAGCGATCTGCCGCCGCTCGCCGAACTGCTCGACAAGTACCAACCCCAACTCGCAATCATGATGTTGGGTTCCAACGACGCCAGCGCAGGCCGCCCCGTCGACGCCTTCCGCCGCGACCTCGGCACGGCCATCGATCTCTTCCTCGCTCGCGGCATCGTCCCCGTGATCTCCACCATTCCGCCTCACGTTCACCGCCGCGAACTGGCCGTCGAATACAACTCGGCCATCCGTGAGACGGTCCGCGCGAAACTCATGCCGCTCATCGACTTCGAACGCGAGATCCTCCTCCGGCGCGCCACCGACTGGGACGGAACACTGCTCAATCGCGGCGATGTCCATCCAACCGCCAACAACGGAGACACCACCGCCGGCTCAGCGCCCACCGCTGAAAACCTCCGCAATTGCGGCTACCTGCTCCGCGGCTGGCTATCCGTCCAAAAAATCGCCGAAGTCAAACGCAACGTGCTGGACGCCCCCACCACACCCAACGCCACACCGACAGCGCCGGCCACACCGACAGCACCGGCCACACCGACAGCGCCGGCCACACAACCAGCACCAGCCACACAACCAGCACCAGCCACACAGCCAGCACCGGCCACACCGACAGCACCGGCCTCGCAGACAGCGCCGGCCGCGAAAGCTGGCGCGGCCTCGAAGGCCATGGCAGCCGTCGCCGCCCTGCCCCCCACCGCCCGCCAGCCGATCGATGGACTCGCACTACCGGTCACTCGCGACCTCTGGCTCTCCAACGTCGGAGACGAGGCCCTTGGAAACAACGGTAGCGCACCAAGCTGGAAACTGAAGTCGAACCAGGAAATGACGCTGTTCGATATCGACCCGAAACCGCTCCAGGGACGAGTCGTACGCGCCGCAACGCTGCACCTGCGACCCAAAGGGACTGCGATCGCGCTGCGCGGCACCGTGGGCAGCGTCGGAGCGGAATGGTTTGAGGGAACGGGAAACGGCTATGAGGTCCAGGCTGGCTCGTCGACGTTCCGTAGCCGCCGCCACCCCGACGTCCCATGGACCGTTCCCGGCAGCGACCTCTGCTCGGTAATCCTCGGCCAAGGCGGCAGCGATTGGGGAACCGCCGATGCCTCGCCGCCCGACGCCAACGGCTGGCAACGGCTGGCGATCGCCCCGCGTGTCGTCGCCGCTCGCGTCGCCGGACTGAGCTACGGATTCCTCGCCTTCGACGATACCGGCTCCGAGTGGACCCGCGACGGTGAACGGTTCACGCTCCACCATTTTCCCAATCGTTTTTTCCATAGCCGCGAAGCGAACTCGGCCGATGTCCCGTACATGACCGTGCTCTTCGGCGAACCGGACCGCGAGCCGCCCTCCCGTCCCGCGAACCCGGTCATCGACGCGGCTGACCTTCCCGCCGGCGAAGCCTGGATTAGCTGGACCACGCCGGTCGACAACGGCCCCGCCGGGACTCTCGGGTTCATCGTGCAGATCGACGGCCATGAGGCGCCTCGCTACCTCGTGCCCATGGCCGGCCCCGCCGGCGCCCGCGTCCAAATGCGGCTGCGCGACTGGCCGTTCCCCGCGCCGCCCGCGTCGCCCGCGTCGCCCGCGCCGCCTGCCGCGGCCGCGAAGACTGCTCCGATGTCGGAAGGCACAGCCAAAGACCCTTCGCCGGCAGCGCGTCCGCCCGCGGCATCGACCGTCGCTGTCTCGGTCCGAGCCGTTGACGCTGCGGGCAATGTCGGCGAGCCGCTCGAATTCCGCGCGAAACTTTCGACACGCGTTGCCGCTCCGCTGCCACCGCGGACGCCGGCCTTGCCAGCTCCCGGTCGCGGCACGTTCCCTGGAAGCCAAGCGAGCGCTGTGTCGAAGACCCCCGTTCCACTTCCACGACTTGGCGAGGCCACGGTGGCCATCCTCGATGAACTCGACAAGGTGCAACCCGTCTCGGGCGCGATGGTCCCGGCTCTCGAGCCCACCGTCGCCGCCCGATACTTGGCTTCCAATCATCTTTGGGATGCGGCGGATCGCACCATTCGACTGTCGGCCGCGGGCAATGAGTTCCTCGCCTTTCAGGTGCTGTTCGGCGGTCCGGTGCGCGATGTCCGCGTCTCCCTGAAGATGCCGACACTGCCTGGCATGAAGTCGGGCATCGGACGCTACTGGCATGTCAACACGGCTCGCGGACCGTTGCCAGACCCAATCGTGCCGCTAACCGGTGCTTTCTCAGTGCCGTCGGCGGACGAGGCCATTGCCGGCCAGCGAACCGGCAGTCTGCATATCGAGTTGTACTTGCCGCACGATGCGCCGGCGGGCGATCACGCTGGCCAGTTGGAATTGCGCGCTGCCGGCGGCGCGACACTCACGTTGCCGGTGCAGTTAAAGGTGTGGAACTTCGCACTCCCGGACCAACTGAGTTTCCTGGCGGAAATGAACTGCTATTCGCTGCCTGCCAACGAGCGGGACTACTATCGCTTGGCGCATCGGCACCGAACCGTGCTGAACCGGGTTCCCTACGCTCAGAACGGCCGATTGGCTGCGGGCTGCGGGCCCGATTGGGACGGCAAGCGGTTCACGTGGGAAGCCTGGGATCAGCGTTTCGGCCCCTACCTGGACGGCTCGGCGTTCGCCGACTTGCCGCGTGCGGGCGTTCCCATCGAGTGTTTTTACCTGCCGCTTAACGAAAACTGGCCGCTGCCGATGGAGTCGAATTACAACGGCGACTACTGGGCCGACCGCGCCTTTCCGCCGTCGTATCGGGCGGGCTTCGTCGAGGCTTCCCGGCAGTTCGCGGAGCATATCGACGGCAGGGGGTGGCGCCGAACGCTGTTCCACTTCTTCCTGAACGGCAAGAACAATTTCAAAGAACGCGGTTGGTCTCGCGGTTCCTCGCCATGGCTGCTCGACGAACCTTCCAACTTTCAGGATTATTGGGCGTTAGCTTGGTACGGCGAAGCCTTTCATGAAGGCGTTCGGACTGCCCGAAGCGGCGCCGGCGCCGCACCGGGTGGCGGCGACGGACCAAGTTCCCGCAGCCGGCCCGGCATCGCCTCTCAAGCGGCATTCGCCCACCTGTTGTTCCGCGCGGACATTTCGCGTCCCCAGTGGCAACGGACAGCGTTTGACGGACTGCTCGATTACAACGTCGTGGGCGGCGCATTCCGCGAATACACCCGGATGGTGCTCGATCGCAAGGACGCGTTCCGTGAACTGGCGGTCGAGTACGGTGGAACGAACGCGATCACAGATTCCAATATCCAAGCGCTCGGCTGGTGCATTGACGCCTGGACTCTCGGAGCGGATGGCGTTTTGCCATGGCAAACCGTCGGCAACGCGGACTCGTGGAACAAGGCCGATGAGTTGGCCCTGTTCTACCCGGCGCGAGCCAACGCGGAGTCCAACGAGCCGGTGCCGTCGGTGCGACTCAAGGCTTATCGCCGCGGGCAGCAAGACGTCGAATACCTCGCGCTGTGGGCCGAGTCTCAACGGCAGCCGCGATGGGCGGTTGGCCAACGAGTTCGGGAGGCGCTCGGGGTTCGCGGCGCTCGACGCGGTTCCGGGTTTGTCGGTGGCGAGGATGCGGGACTGATTCATTATTCACAGCTTCGCCCTGACGCGGTCGCCGAACTGCGCACGCGAGTTGGCGCCGCCCTGTCGACCGCGCCTCCGCCCGCGCCTCCCGCGAATTCGCCGCCGGGGTCGCGTTCCGCGATTTTCGCGCCCCGGCCCACCCGGAATCCGCCCTCGGTGGTGAACAGCTTCGTCGTCGATGTGGAGGCAACCGGCGGAGCGGCGACGGAAGCGGCGACAGGAGCGCCGTCAACAACTCGCCCTGCCACAACACCGCGCCCCGCTACCGCACGGGTCGTCACCCTCGCCGGCCGCGACGCGGTTCGCGATACGCTCATCGACTTCGAACTGCCCGAAAAAACGTTCGGAGCCGTGCCGCGTGACAACGCCGTGAGGAAAGCTCTGCAGAGCACGGCGTTTCTGGTGCGGTTCGACTTGGCCAAAGCCAATTTGCCAGCCGGGGCGAAACTGAAACGGGCGCGTCTCGAGTTCTTCGTGTGGGATCCAAGTGCCCGCGGCACGACGAAACTTGGAGCCTTCCCGCTCGTCACCGAATGGGACGAGGCCGTGGCCACATGGAAACAGCCTGCCGCCGGCCAGCGATGGCGCGGCGGCAACCAATTCGTGCTCGGACAGGATGCCGGTCCAGCCGAAAACTTCATTCTGGTGAAGCCGGACGACGGCGGGGACACGGTTGAGCCCCCCGCCGCTTACAGCATCGATATCACGACGATGGCCAGAAGTTGGCTCGGCGGAACCGCCAGCAATGCCGGCGTCGCGCTCGTCCCGGTGGCGGACCGCGCTGTCGACCAAGGCAACTACACTCGGTTCCAAGTCTGCGCGTCCGAATACGCTCGAGCAGCGTTCACGCCGCGGCTGGTGCTCGAATGGGAGCAACCTTAGCGGTTGGCGAGCACTTCCGCGAGTTTCACCGGTTGTCCACCGCGTTGCTTACTGAGTTGGGCCGCTTCCATGAAGGCGAAGATCTCGCGGGTTTCATCCAGGCTAACCGGCGCGGCCCCGCCCTTGAAGAACTTCGCCAGTTCGATCGCGATTCCCTCGTAACCCATGTATTTGTCGTTCGTTGGCGCGACGCCTTTCACGGGCACACCGTGGCCATAAACGCCGGCGATCGAAACGCCCTTGTCTCCAAAGACGGTCGCGCTGTATTTCACCGCGCCCGTTTTGATGCCGCGAAACGTTCCCAGACGGCCGTCGCCCCAAACACCGGTCACGGACTCAGCCGTCGGAGTCGATACGCTCTGCACGGAGACGCATCCGGGGCCCATAATCGTGAACAGGGTCTCGATGCCGTGCAGCGCGTGCCACACAAGTTCCGCGTGATGCGGCACGGTCGGACAGCCACCGTAAACGTCGCAGCCGAGCACCGCGCCGACTTCGGGGTGGTTCCTCATGCCCAGGAAACCGGGGCTGAAACGATGTTGCGAACTGGTCCACAGAGGCGTTTTCGTCTCCCGTGCCAGCTTTAGCAGCGAGTGCGCTTCCGCGAAGTCGGCCGCCAGCGGCCGGCCTACGTAAACTCGCTTTCCAGCCTTGATCGCCGCCTCGGCCAGCTCACGGTGCTTGCGGCCGTCAAGCGGCATGACGAGGACTCCGTCGCACACTTCGAGCACCTCGCGGACGCTCGGCACAATCTTGACTTGGAAGCCAGCGAGTGCCTTTTCCCACTTCGCGAGGTTCGCAACGCTTTCGGGAATGTCCTCGCTGACGGTTCCCGGCCAAGCGGCAACGACTCGCACACCCCGCAGGTCGCCGGCAGCCTTGGGATCGTGGAACAGTTGCGTGAACGCCACAGACTGGTAATTGTCCACCCCAAGAATACCGAGCCGCACAGGCGCCGATTCCGCAGCCGTTGCCGAGGTTTCCGAAGCTGGTGGCGCTGGCGATTGGGCGGCGGCCTCCTGACCACCGGCCGGAGCGACTCCCGCGACCATCCAGACCGTCGCGATCACCACCGCGACAATCACACTCTCGAATCGAAGCGTTCCCTTCCATGTCCGGAAGGTTTTCAACGTGCTCAATGACCGCATGGAACTTCTCCGCGATGCCTGACGAAGGAAAAAACGCCGCGTCAGTGTACACATCAGAGACAGGCATTTCCCCCCGCCGCGAAGCGTGGCCGGCCCCAAGGCCGAAATGGCCATGCAAGAAATTCCCCTGGCTGGTCAAGCACGCAACTGGCAAGCCGACGCCTATTCGGGATAAACTCCGGGCCTCAGCGTCGTGACTGGCGCGGAAGACCTTGCCGCCGCATGTCATCTCAGGAGCCTTGCATGTCATCGTCCCTCCATTCACATGCCCGCGAAACCCATCCACGCCGCACCAGCAAGAACCGCTGCCCGGATGGCGTATCGCAAGATGGTCTTGGCCGATGGCGCTCGATCGCAGCGGTTGCCGGGATGTGCTTCGGATGGCTGGCGAGCGGCCTTTTCAGCCTTTCGATTGTGGTTGCCCAAGATCCGGCGACCGGCGGCGCGTCAGCGGAAAAGAACGCCGCGCTGGCCGTGGCCCCGGCTCACAAGCCGGCCAACGGACCGGCTGTCAAGCCGGCCAACGAACCGGCTGTCAAGCCGTCTTACGATCCGAGCCGTTTTGAATTGACCGTTTTGACGAGCGGCTTGCGGCAGCCAATGGAGTTGTGTGTCGCGCCGGACGGGGTCGTTTATTACATCGAGCTCGATGGAAAACTGAAGGCGTGGTCGCCGGCGTTGCGTGGCGGTCCGCCTCGGCTGGTCGGCGAATTGAAAGTCACCACCGCTCAGGAGAATGGCCTGATTGGAATGGCGCTCGACCCCGACTTTGCGGCGAACGGCTGGATTTATTTGCAATACTCGCCGCCCGACTATCCCGGACAGCATATCAGTCGATTCACGATCCGCGACGGCCAATTGGATTTGGCGTCGGAAAAGTTGTTGTTGAAATACGAAGAGCAGCGGAAAGAGTGCTGTCACCATGCCGGTTCCATGCAGTTCGGTCCGCGAGGCGAGCTGTTTATCGCGACGGGCGACAACACGCATCCCCATGGCGATTCGCAGGGGTACGCGCCGCTTGACGAACGTCCCGAACGCGCCCCCTGGGATGCTCAAAAGTCGTCATCGAACACTCACAGCTACAACGGCAAGATCCTTCGGATCAAGCCGACGGCGGCAGGCGGCTATGAGATTCCCGAAGGCAATTTGTTTCCGCGCGACGGTTCCAAGGGACGCCCCGAGATTTATGTCATGGGTTGCCGCAATCCATGGCGGATGACCGTCGACGCGAAGACCGGCTTTGTCTATTGGGGCGAGGTGGGGCCCGATGCCGGCGGCGACGGTCCTCGCGGCCCGCGCGGGTATGACGAAATCAATCAGGCCCGGAAAGCGGGAAACTTTGGCTGGCCGTATTTCATCGCCAATAACCAGCCTTATGCCGACGTCGATTTTGCAACCGGCCAAGTGGGCGCCAAGTACGACCCGAAAGCGCCGATCAACACGTCCCCCAACAACACCGGCGAACGGCAATTGCCGCCTGCCGAACCGGCATTCCTCTACTATCCCTACGGTGCCTCTTCCGAGTTCCCCGAACTGGGGCAAGGCGGCCGCACGGCGTGCGCCGGCCCTGTTTATCATTATTCGGAAAGCTCAAAATCTCCCACCAAGTTCCCCGCCGCCTTCGACAAAACACTGTTTATCTTCGAATGGACACGGAACTGGATTAAGACCGTGAGGATGGACGAGAACCATAATCCCGCGGGCATCGCGCCGTTTTTGCCGACCCAGCCTTTTTCCCGGCCGATCGACCTGGAATTCGGTCCGGATGGTTCGCTGTATTTACTCGAATATGGCGAAACCTGGGGATTGAACGCCAACGCGCGGCTCGTGCGTATCGATTACATGGATGGCAATCGCGCGCCGGTCGCCGTCGCTGCCGCTGAAAACAATATTGGCAAAGACCCGCTCGCCGTGAAGTTTTCCAGCCAAGGGTCGCTCGACAAGGACGCGGGCGACACCCTGACCTACGAATGGAAAGCGATTCGAGCCGCCAGCGATACAAACGTTCCGGCCGGCGATCCGAACCGCGCGGCCGCCGCCTCCGATTCCGGGCGGGTGATCGCTCGCGAAGCGAACCCGACAGTCGTGTTTTCCGAACCCGGCGTGTACACGGTCGAGTTGACCGTGTCGGACCCGCACGGAGCCCGCCGGTCAGCGACAGTGCCCGTGGTGGTCGGCAATGCGCGGCCGAAGATCCGATTTGTCGAGCCGGCCGCTGGCGGATTCTTCGATCCCGATCAACCGATCGCTTTCAAGTTGCTGGTCGACGACGCGGAGGACGGCACCAACGACTACGAAGTGGCCGACCGGGATGATCGCGACATTTTGGATTCGACGGCGGTCTCCCGAGTGTCCTTGAACGCGGTATTCGCGGCCGGTCCGCCACCGACCGCCGCCAGCGGCAATGCGGACACCGGCCCGCCAGGGATGCGGTTGATGAAAGGCAGCGACTGCTTTAACTGCCACGCGGTCGATCAAAAGCGAGTTGGGCCGCCGCTGCTCGAAATCGCGACGAAGTATCGCGGCCAAGCTGGCGCCTTGGAAGCGTCGGTGCAACGCGTCTTGAAAGGCTCGACCGGTGTCTGGGGCAAAATCCCGATGATTCCCCATTCTCAGCATACGCTCGACGAAATCCGTGAAATGGTGGGCTGGGTTTACAGCCTGCAACCCGACGGTTTGGTGCGCGTGTTC
>CAIXSC010000027.1 GCA_903921945.1 uncultured Planctomycetaceae bacterium | reverse complement strand
CCGTCGTACAAAAAGGCCGACGGACAAGATGTCCGTCGTACAAGAAGGCCGACGCACAAGAAGGTCGCGGGACAAAAAAGGCCGACGCACAAGAAGGTCGTCGGACGGCAAGGCTTAGACGAACGCGGAATTCAATGTCGGACGGCTTCGCCGACGCGGCGCAGCTTGGCCCGTGCGCGGCTTAACGTTGGTCCAACACTGTTTTCCGGCAAGCCCATCGCGGCGCTGATTTGACCGTAGTTCTTGCCTTCCAGGTGGTACATGCGAACCACGTCCGCCTCGGAACCGTTCAGTCGCGATAGCAACCGCTGCACTTCGTCGCGGTCCGAGATCCGTTCTTCTGTCGGCTCCAACCCCTGGCTCGGATCCTCGATGAAATCGGTCAGCGAAGCGGTGACCCGACGTTTCAGCATCTCACGCACCACCACCCGCCGGGCGATGACGGTCAAATAGGCCGACAGGCATGCGTCCCCGCGGAACCGCCGCAGCACCTGAAAGTCCTCATTGACGATCGTCAGGAACACCTCGGCAATCATGTCCTCGACGTCCGCCGAACCCAGACGCACCGACCGCGCATGACAAGTGTGGTTGATCACATGCACGACCAACCCAAGAAAGCGGTCCACGAAATCCCGCCACGCGCGGGAATCCCGCGCAAGGCAGCGTTCGATGAGGCTGCGATCGCTGTCTGTGAGAGGCATGATGGAAACCCCTTGCCGCGTTAGAACTTGCTCCGCTGAGTTCGGACCAAGCCCCCCAGATGCCTCGGGATGACCAGCCTGCGAACCCACGTTTCTCACCGGATTCTATTTTTCACGAACGGAAGCGGCAAGATTAATGCAAATTTGGGTCCGGTCGGAACAGGACGGGCTCGGGTTGCTCTCGGCGGCGGACGACATCCAGATTGTCACGGGGGAAGCGACGCCCCGTTTCCGCTACCGTTCCCGAGTGATCGCCCTGTTCCGGCCGATCGACCCTTCGCGGACTCCCGACGCGTTCAGCCCAAATCGAACGCTCCGGTCATACCGCCTGTGGCAACTGGACTTCCTGTCCCGCTTCCACACTCTATTCTTCGTATTTCCCCATTTCTTAAATTACCTGAGTTGGCGATCTTGCCACTCTTTCCCGATCGCGCGAGTCCGAATGCGACGAGCATCCCCGCTGTAGGGGCTGTAGCGGTTGTGTGCCGGACTTCCCCCCCCCAAAAAACGTGTTCAGACTCCGTTCAGGCCCCGTTCGCACACCGAACGGGTGGCCACCGCCAAGTCCTGACACCAGTCCCGGCCCAACCGCTAAGATGCCCGCATGGACGAAGCGTTGTTCCATCCCGTGATCCGCGACTGGTTTCGCGAGCGGTTTGGCGAACCGACCGAGCCCCAACGGCTTGGCTGGCCCGCGATCGCCGCGGGCACGCCCGCCTTGATCGCCGCGCCCACCGGGTCGGGGAAAACACTCGCCGCATTCCTCGTTTGCCTCGACCGGCTCTTTCGCCAGTGGTTGGAGGGAGGCCTGGAAGACGCCGTCCAGGTCGTCTACGTTTCGCCGCTGAAAGCGCTCAGCAACGACATCCGCCGCAATCTCGAGGGGCCGCTGCAGGAAATCGCCGAGCGGGCCGAATTGGCCGGACTCGGACGGCCCGCGATCCGAACGGCGGTGCGAACGGGCGACACGCCGGCCGCCGAGCGTCAGCAGATGCTGCGTCGGCCGCCTCACATCCTCGTGACGACTCCCGAGTCCCTTTTTTTGCTCGTCACTTCCGAGAAATCGCGGGAGCGACTTCGGCGAGTCCGCACCGTAATTGTCGACGAAATCCACGCTTTGGCCCGCGACAAACGCGGCTCGCATCTCGCCGTGACACTCGAACGGCTCGACCGGCTCTGCTCCCAACCGCCGGTGCGGATCGGGCTGTCGGCGACGCAGCGGCCGATGGAGCGGATCGCCGATTTTCTGTGCGGCGTGCGTGCCAGCGGTTCGCCGTGCCGGATCGTGGACGCTGGCCATGTTCGCGAACTCGACCTCGCGCTGGACGTGCCTCCCAGCGAACTGTCGGCGGTCTGTTCCTCCGAGCAATGGGCGGAGGTTTACGAACAGTTGGCGACGCACATCGAGAGCCATCGCACGACGCTGGTGTTCGTCAACACTCGTCGGCTTGCCGAACGCGTCGCTCATCGACTGACCGAACGGCTCGGCGAAGAGGCGGTGGCCAGCCACCATGGCAGTCTCTCGCGCGACCTTCGATGGGATGCCGAGCAGCGTCTCAAGGCGGGCAAGTTGAAGGCGCTCGTGGCGACCGCGTCGCTGGAAATGGGAATTGACATCGGCTACGTCGATTTGGTTTGCCAAGTCGGCTCGCCGCGGTCGATCGCGACGTTCTTGCAGCGGGTTGGCCGTTCGGGCCATTCCCTTCGCGCGACCCCCAAAGGCCGTTTGTTTCCGCTGACTCGCGATGAACTGCTCGAGTGCCTCGCGTTGGTCCGCGCCGTGCGCCGCGGCGCGCTCGACGCCATCGAAATCCCGGACGAGCCGCTCGACATCCTCGCCCAGCAAGTCATCGCGGCGGTGGCCTGCGACGAGTGGGACGAGAGCGAACTGTTCGCGCTCTTCCGCCGCAGTTGGCCGTACCGCGAGCTCGCGCGCGAACGTTTCGACGCGATCTTGAAAATGGTCAGCGAGGGGTTGACGCCGCAAATCCGCCAGGGAGCGTACATTCATCGAGATCAGATTGGCGGGAAGCTCAGGCCGCGTCCGGGCGCGCGGATCGCCGCGTTGACATCGGGCGGAGCGATCCCCGAAGCGCCGCTTTACCGGGTTGTCACCGATCCTGAGGGAACCTTTGTCGGCCAAGTGGACGAACACTTCGCCGTCGACAGTTCGGCCGGCGACATTTTCCTGCTCGGTTCGACCTCGTGGCAAATCACCGCGGTCCGCGGCCAGGAGGTGCGCGTGCGGGATGCTCACGGGGCCCCGCCCAACGTGCCGTTTTGGTTCGGCGAGTCGCCTGGCCGTTCACCCGAACTCAGCGAACAACTCACCGAAGTGCGGCGGGAATTGGCGACTCGGTTGCAGGCGCCGCCAGCGGCCGATGAGCCGCGGAGCAACGAAGCGCTGGCCGCCGAATGGCTGCGGCGCGACTGCGGGGCGGATGACTGGGCGGCCGCGCAAGCCGTGCGCTACGTGGCCGCGCAGGTCGCGGCGACCGGCGTTGTCCCGACGATGCAGGAAGTGATCTTCGAACGATTCTTTGATGAATCGGGCGGCATGCAATTGGCGATCCACGCGCCGTTTGGCCATCGGGTGAACAAGGCGTGGGGACTCGCGTTGCGCAAGCGGTTCTGCCGCAGTTTCGATTTCGAATTGCAGGCGGCCGCTACCGACAATGGCATCCTCTTGTCGATCGGCCCGCAGCACAGCTTTCCCCTGGAACAGTTGTTCAAGATGCTCGGCCCGCACAACGGCCAGGAAATGTTGCAGCAGGCGTTGTTCGCCGTTCCCGTGTTTCCGCTGCGGTGGCGCTGGAATGTGTCCCGCGCGCTGGTGGTGCTCCGCTTTCAAAACGGCAAGAAAGTGCCGTTTTTCCTCCAGCGGTTCCGCGCCGACGATCTGCTGGCCGCCACGTTTCCCGCCACCGTCGGCTGTTTGGAAAACCATCACGGCGACATCGAAATCCCCGATCATCCGCTCGTCCGTCAAACCGTGGACGACTGTCTTTACGAAGCGCTCGACACCCGCCGCTGGATACAGGTGCTGGCCGACTACCAACGCGGGGCCATTCAATTCCTGCCACGAGACACTCGCGAGCCGTCGCCGTTTAGCCACGAATTGATCAATGCCAACGGGTACGCGTTCCTGGACGATGCCGACTTCGAGGAGCGTCGGACCCGCGCCGTCGCGACTCGCCGCACGCTCGCCCCTGAGGACTTTCGCGACCTATCGCGGCTCGATCCCGAAGCGGTCCGGCAAGTGGTCGCCGACGCCGCGCCGGTCATTCGCAACGCCGACGAATTGCACGATGCCATGTTGCAAGCCGGCTTGTTCGTGGCGGTGAGCGATCTCCGGTATGCCGCTTGGCTGGAACAGTTGATCGACCGCGGCCGCGCCGCGCGCGTTTCAATCGGTCCGCCTGCGAGCCCGTCAGCGGGCGTGCCGCCATCGCAGGCGTTGGAAATGAACGAGGAGTCGGCAGGCACTCCCATGGCGACTAACGCGGTCGCCAGCGGGCCGCGGGAGTATTGGATTGCCGCGGAGCGTTGGCCGATCATTCGCGCGGTGTACCCTGGTGTTGTGGCGGATCCGGAACCGCGGCTTGCCGAGCCGCTCGATAAGGCCTGGTCCGCCAGCGATGGCTGGGTGGAACTGGCGCGCGGCCGGATGTTGACTGCCGGACCGATCACGGCAAGCGCGTTGGCGGACAGTTTGCGTTTGCCGCCGTCGCAGGTGTTCGCGGCCCTGGAGGCGCTCGAGGGCCAAGGGTTGGTGCTTCGCGGCCAGTTTGTCGTGGAACCGAATT
>CAIXSC010000026.1 GCA_903921945.1 uncultured Planctomycetaceae bacterium | reverse complement strand
GTGCCCGCAGCGCCATGACCTCGCCAAACACGCCGCTGCGGTGCGCCCAAACCGGGGAGCAAACTACAGCGGGCGAAAGCTTGTCCTCATGGCCGCACAGCTTGACTTCGCCGATCGGAGGCGACGACAGGGATGGGCTATCTCCGAGGATCGGACCAAGCCCAGTGTCCTCACGGGTTAGACTGAACTCGCTGGGGCGGGAGTCTGAGTCGTGGCCAAAGCTCGGTTGCCGCGTAGTCGTCGAAACAGAAGTGGCGACGCTCGACAGACCTTCCGTGAAAAACTCCTCACCATAGGTCGGGGTCGAAAAGACCCAACAGGTCAATGCCACGAACAAGACGCGACAATAGCATTTCATGGTTATTCCCCTATACGCGGCACGATTCCCCCTGGGAGTATCGTGCTTCCCAACCAACCGCACGAGAATCAACGGGACGCGCCACTTAAGCGATGCCCCTGGGAAAGCCGGTACAGGTGCAAGAACCCGCAACCCGGAAACAGGCAGAACAACCAAGCGAGTCGAGCAAATGCCCTGTTTCACGCCGAAAAACGAGCGAAACCTGTCGGAAGCGACCAATGGACGCTCAAAACCTCCACTGTGACTTGACACCATACCGCGTGATGGGAAGACATTTGTCGCGTAACGAGCGTCCTGGAGACCGCATTTCACAGCATCGTTGTTCGCCGTTGGAGGTGCATCGATGGGGATTTGTTACCGGATCGGTCGCCGTTCACGGCTCGGTTCATGGTCGCGGTCGCAGCGACTCGCGGAAATCTTTCGGTTGCTGGCCGACAATCCGTTTGAACGCGGCATAAAAGCGGTTGGGAGAGTTGAATCCGCAAGCGGTTGCGATGTCGCGGATTTTCAGGCGGCCGTCGGAAAGGAGAGCCTGAGCATGCCAGATACGGTGCATGGTCAGATACTCCAGGATGGTCAGACCGCAGGCCTGACGAAACAATCGCATGGCCGAATTCGGATGCATGCCTGCTGTGGCCGCGACATCGGCGACGTCGATCGTCCGCGTATAGTTACCCGCAATGAAGACGGTCATTCGTTCAAATTTGCCGAGCTGCGACGTTATCCCGCCCGTGGCCGATGATTCCTCTGCCTGAGGTAGACGCAGCGCCAAGCGCAATAATCTCGCTTCGGCTTCCAGCAGGATCATGCGGTGGGCGACGCGATCCGCGGAGACGAATGCCGCATGCCAACGACGCAACATCGCCAGATCGGAACTGCCCGGATCGGACTCGGCTTCGATCAGCATCTCGCCCCCGAGAAGTCTGTTGACCAGCGACTCGGGCAGCCGCCAGTTGAGGAACCATGCCAGCGGCACCTTCAAAGAATAGTGTATTCCCCCAGGTGCGAAATCGATGCTTTGATGGGGAATCGCCGCCCAGCGGACACAAAGTTGGCCGGCCTCATTGCGGATCCGGCGGCCACCGAAGAGGTAGTCGATCCAGCCGACCTCCAAGACCGTGATCTCGATGTCGTCGTGACGATGAGGCCTCGCCATGCGGTTCGCGGGCGCATCGCTGACATGAAACCCCAGCGTGACGAAATCCACGGCTTCGGAAAACGGAACCGGCATGATGTTACGATGTTACACAAGATTGCTTGGAAAACGCGATTTCAATACCTTTCGATCATGGTAGCTTGATCCGTTGGCGTCAAGGCTGACCAGGCGTCCGGCGGACGCGCGACCTAAGATGTGCGGGACTTGCGAATGAACCGAAATCACCTGATCGACGTCGGGGTCTGTCTCGTTGGGCTCGCCGTAGGCGCGAGTTTGGCCGGTTCGACCGGCGCCGACGAACAGGTTCCCGGTCAGACGATGACCTGGTCGTTGCGCGACGAATTCCGGACGGCGGCCCGGCGGGAGAACCCGAACCCGGATCGCGTCGCACAACCCGTATGGCACTTCCTGCGAACGACGCGTTCGGAGGGGCCGATAGCAACGCGTCGCTGGCTTCGCGATGGACGCTACGCGCCGCTGATCGAAAAAGGCGACCGCGTTTTTGGCCTCCCGTTCGACGGTTGGATTTTTCGTCTGAATCCCGCGGAATCACCGGTCGTGTCCGCCGTGTTGGAGGATCGCGCTGGCGGTCTGTCGGTGGGGAGCGGTGACATCGTCGTCGCGCCAGGCCCGGAGCACGCGGTGATCGTGGGCTGGGAAAGCCCCGTGTCGGGTACTCTCGCTATCCAGGGTTGCTTTGAGCATTCCCAGGCGAGTTCGGGTGTTGCCTGGTATGTGGAACGCGGTCCGCCTCCGGATACGGATCGCGGAATTGAGCCCGTCGTCTTGGCGAGCGGCCAGCTGAAGTTCGGCACCGAGAAACAGCGCGGCGACTTTGCCGCGAGTGGACTGAAGGTCGAGGTCGGTGACTTTTTCTATTTCATTGTGGATGCGCATGCGGACGGCACTCCGTCGCCATTTACCGGGGATGGGACGCGACTGGACGTTAAGCTCACCGTGCAAGACGCCGTGTTGCCGCCTCCCCCGTCGTTCGAGAAGGACATCCGGCCGTTGCTCGCCGCGAAGTGTCACGACTGTCATGGTGATGACTCGCAAGAAGCCAAGCTCGACCTGCGGACGCTCTCTGAAATCTTGCGTGGGGGTGAGAATGGCCCGGCCGTGGTTCGGGGCGAGCCTGAAAGCAGCCTGCTCATCGACTTGGTCTCTCAAGGACAGATGCCGCCGGGAAAGGACGATAAGCTCTCGTCCAAGCAACTGGCGCTCCTGCGACGCTGGATTCAAGCCGGGACACCGGCGGACGAAAAAATCGTCCCATTGCCACCGCATGCGCGGATCACGGAAGCCGACCGCGACTACTGGGCGTTTCAATCGCCGCGCAAGGTCGCGGAGCCACAGGTACGAAACACCGATCGAGTGCGTACGCCTATTGACCGATTTCTTCTGTCGAAGCTGGAGGAGAAAGGACTAACGTTTTCTCCGGACGCGGATCGCGGCGTTCTCATTCGCCGCGCGTATCTCGACTTGACGGGACTCCCGCCGGAACCGGCGGCGGTGAAGGCCTTCCTCGAAGATCCCCGCCCAAACGCTTATGAGTTGCTGATCGACGATTTGCTTCTATCACCTCACTACGGAGAACGTTGGGGACGACATTGGCTCGACGCGGCGGGCTATGTCGACGGCAAACTCGACAACGATCTAGGGACGATCTATCCGAACAACGGCATCTGGCGTTACCGCGATTACGTCATTCAGGCATTCAACGACGACATGCCGTTCAACCAATTCCTCACCGAGCAACTTGCCGGGGACGAACTGGTTGATTGGAGACAGGCGGAAACGTTCGACACGAAGACGAAGTCGCTGCTCGCCGCGACCGGCTTCCTACGCAACGTCGACGACCATACCGATTTTCCGCAATACGGAATCGAGAAACGCTACGAGGTCGTCAACGAGACGCTCGATATGTTTTCGACGGCCGTGCTCGGCCTGACGATGGAGTGCTGCCGCTGTCACAACCACAAGTACGACCCGCTCCCCCAGCGCGATTACTACCGGTTGATGGCGTGCTTTGAACCGGCGCTTAATCCGCATGCCTGGAAACCGCCCAAGGCGCGCCATCTCGCGGACGTGTCCCCCAAAGAGCAGGCCGCCGTCGATCAACGGAACGCGGAGATCGACAAGCAAGTCGCCGAACTTGCGGAGTCGGAAAAGAAGACGCGGGCGCACGTCAAACAGCGTGTTTTCGAGTTGCGGCTGGCGACCGTCCCCGAGGCGCTCCGGTCCGACGTGAAGCAGGCGTTCGAGTTGACGTCGGATAAAAGGAACGAGGCTCAAAAGGCACTGATGTCGACGCATGAAGCAACGCTGAAGGTCACCGATGCGGATGTTGATGCGGCGTTGACCGAGGCCGAGAAAGCGGCTTTCAAACAGAACGCCGGCCAGCGAACGGCCTTGTCGTCTCAGAAGAAGTCTTATGGCGTGATTCAGGCGCTGTGGGATGTCGGCGCTCCGCCCGTTTCCCACGTGCATCGTCGCGGCAACGTCAAAGCCCACGGCGTGCTTGTTCAGCCTGGTTTCCCGGAGATCTTGCAGCCCGCTGCGAAACCCACGCCTGTGGCGGCCCCGGATGTCCAGGGAGAGACGAGCGGCCGTCGCTTGGCGCTCGCTCGCTGGCTCACTAAACCTGACCATCCGCTCACCGCGCGCGTCTTTGTGAATCGGGTTTGGCACCATCATTTCGGCCGCGGAATCGTCGAGACCCTCGGAAACTTCGGACGCTCGGGGAGCATGCCGTCCCATCGGGAACTGCTCGATTGGTTGGCCGTCGACTTTATCGAGCATGGT
>CAIXSC010000025.1 GCA_903921945.1 uncultured Planctomycetaceae bacterium | reverse complement strand
GCGGCGAGCAGGCCGGCGGCGTCGACTTGGCCCCGGGCCAACTGAAGAGGCCAGGGAGCGTGATGCACCTCCGATCGACACAGGCGGCCCCGAGGCGACAGCGAGTACAAACAGTAACGCTCGGTGAGAAAATGTTCCAACGAACCGGGCTTGGCAAGGAACTCGGGGCCCTCGGGCGTGTAGTCGGCGGCGAACTCCACTCGCATCGGTTCCTTCGGGTCGGCTGCCAGCCGCGGCCGGAGCGATCGCGCCGGCCGATCCGACCAGAAACGAAACGCGTCGCTCCGCGTTTCCATCCGCATCGACGCACGATGGTACGGCAGATCGAACAGCCTTCGCGCCGTGTGGACCGCCAACGTGTTCGAGGCGTCCAAGCTGACGAACCACACGCCCGGCCGATCTTGGTAGCGGACGTACAGACGCAGATTCAGTTCCAGGAACGCCGAGGTGCCCGGCACCGACGGAAACGGCCAAACCCGGATTCCGGTCATCCGAAACGGGACCACGCCGACCCACGATTGGCCCTCGTAGGCGTCGATTTCCAGCGGCTGCGGCACGAGTGGCCGCAAGACTTCGGGCGGCACCGGGTAGTGCGCGAAGAGCAGGTCGAGCCAGTTCTGCGCAAGCCGCCAATGGCTCGTCGGAATGGGCCACGGGCGATGATCGGTTTTGGCGAGTGCGGGGTGCATGGTTGGGTGGGGCTGGCCAAGGCGTCGAACGGCGGGTCGCGCGGTGCGTGGACGGCGGATACGCGGGTGCTGCTGAACGCTTTTTAGAGGGTCGGTTCCCGTTTGGCTGCCGAATATCCAGCCGTTTTATCCCGCTTCATTCAAACCGCACAATCGCTTCAACCGATAATCTCCCCCACGGCCTTAGAGTGCCGCGGAGCGGCTCGGGCCGCGCCCGCCGCCACTGGCGGAAGTCGTCCCAGGTTGTTACAGTGTGCGAGTTTACAACTTGGGGTGAATAGCGAGAACAGGCGATTTCCGCGCGGGCGGCATGCCGGTTCAAGGTTTTTGACAATCTCTTGGAGCAGTTTCGATTATGGCGAAGAAAGCGGGCGGGGCGAGCGGCAAGTTGACCTATTACTTCGGCAAGACGCGGTGCGACGGCCGGGGCGACCAAAAGCAATTGCTGGGCGGCAAAGGCGCGAACCTGGCCGAGATGACCAACATCGGACTGCCCGTGCCCCCAGGATTCACGATCACGACGGAATGCTGCGCGCTCTACTACGAAAACGGCAAGAAGCTGCCGGAAGCCCTGATGGGCGAAGTGCAAAAGGCGATCTCGACGCTCGAAAAGGAGCTCAAGAAGAAGTTCGGCGACCTCAAGGATCCGCTGCTCGTCTCCGTGCGTTCCGGCGCCGCCGCCTCGATGCCCGGCATGATGAACACCATCCTCAACCTGGGCCTCAACGACTCGTCCGTCGTCGGCCTGGCGAACGCCACGGGCAATGAGCGCTTCGCGTACGATTCATACCGCCGCCTGATCAACATGTTCGGCGACGTCGTCGTCGGCGTCGATCACGAGCACTTCGAAGAGGCGTTCGACGAACTGAAGAAGAAGTACAACGCGAAGCTTGACACCGACGTGCCGACCGAAGGCTTGATCGAGCTGTGCGACAAGTACAAGAAGGTGTACGAAAAGCACACCGGCCATCCGTTCCCGCAAGATCCACTCAAGCAGTTGGAACTGTCGATCGAAGCCGTCTTCCGCAGTTGGATGGCGCCGCGAGCGATGATCTACCGCCAAGTCGAAAACATCACCGGCCTGAAGGGCACGGCGGTCAACGTCCAGTCGATGGTGTTCGGCAACATGGGCGACGATTCGGGCACCGGCGTCGCGTTCACCCGCAACCCGTCGACGGGCGAGAACAAGTTCTACGGCGAGTTCCTCGTGAACGCGCAAGGCGAAGACGTGGTCGCCGGTATCCGCACGCCGCAGCACGTCGACGAAATGCCGAAGTGGAACAAGGCGGTCTACAAGCAACTGCTGGAAATCAAGAAGACGCTGGAAGGCCACTTCAAAGACGTCCAAGACATCGAATTCACGATCGAACGCGGCACGCTGTTCATGCTGCAAACGCGTAACGGCAAGCGGACCGGCGCGGCGGCGGTGAAGATCGCCACCGACTTGGTGAAGGAGAAGCTGATCGACGAGAAGACGGCGGTGCTGCGGATTCCGGCCGGCGACTTGACCCAATTGCTGCTGCCCAGCTTTGACCCCGCCGCGAAGAAGTCGGCCTCCGCGTTGACTCGCGGCTTGCCGGCCTCGCCCGGCGGCGCCGTCGGCAAGCTGGCGTTCACCGCCGCCGAAGCGGTGGAACGCGCCAAGGGCGGCGAGAAGATCATCCTCGTCCGCAAGGAAACGAATCCGGAAGACGTCGAAGGGATGCACTCGGCGGCCGGTATTCTCACCAGCACCGGCGGCATGACGAGCCACGCGGCGGTCGTTGCTCGCGGCTGGGGCCGCTGCTGCGTGGTCGGCGCCGGCGAAATCGTCATCGACGTCAACGCGAAGAAAGTCGTCATCGGTGGCAACACCTACGGCCCGAACGACACGCTCTCGATCGATGGTTCGACGGGCGAAGTGTTCGAAGGCTCGCTGCCGACCCAAGAGCCGAAGTTGTCGGGCGACTTCGCCACGGTGATGAAGTGGGCCGACAAGTACCGCACGATGAAGATCCGCACCAACGCCGACACGCCGGCTGACGCCCAGCGGGCTCGCGACTTCGGCGCGGAAGGCATCGGCCTGTGCCGCACCGAGCACATGTTCTTCGAGGGCGACCGTATCAAGGCGATGCGGGAAATGATCCTCGCGGACACGGTCGAAGCGCGGGAAAAGGCGTTGGCGAAACTGCTGCCTTACCAGCGGGAAGACTTCGTCGGCCTGTTCACGGCGATGAAGGGCTTGCCGGTCACGATCCGTTTGCTGGATCCGCCGTTGCACGAGTTCCTCCCGCACGATGACAAGAGCCAGAAGGAAATGGCGGACGCCATGGGCGTCAAGCCGTCCGTGGTGAAGGCTCGCGTCAGCCAACTGCACGAGGCCAACCCGATGCTCGGCCATCGCGGTTGCCGGTTGAGCGTCACGTATCCGGAAATCCTCAAGATGCAGGTCCGGGCGATCGTCGAAGCGGCCGTCGAATGCAAGAAGAAGCGGATCGACGCCCGTCCCGAGATCATGCATCCGCTCGTCGGCACCGCGGCGGAAATCAAGCTGCTGCGGAAGTGGACCGAAGAGACGATCAACGCTGTGCTCGCCGAAACCAAATCGCAGGGCAAGATCGAGATCCTCATCGGCACCATGATCGAAGTGCCCCGCGCGGCGCTCACCGCCGATCAGATCGCGGAATACGCCGAGTTCTTCAGCTTCGGCACCAACGACCTGACCCAGATGACGTTCGGCTACAGCCGCGACGACGTCAACAGCTTCCTGCCGGATTACTTGAAGGCGGAACTGCTGCCGATCGACCCGTTCCAGTCGCTCGACACGTCGGGCGTCGGCCAGCTGATCGACATCGCGGTGTCGAAGGGACGCAAGGTGCGCGATGGCCTGAAGGTCGGTATCTGCGGCGAGCATGGCGGCGATCCGGCGTCGGTCCACTTCTGCCACAAAGCGGGGCTCGACTACGTGAGCTGCTCGCCGTTCCGCGTGCCGATCGCGCGACTGGCAGCCGCCCAAGCGGCGCTGAAGTACGCGAAGTAGCTGTGAACGCCGCGTTCCAGCGATCCTTCCTGTGATCGTTAGGCTTCCCGGGCGAGAACCATCCCCGGGAAGCCGCTCGTAATCAAAGCCGCGATGCGCGATCCCAAGCGGGCATCCGCATCGCGAGTTACGCATTGCACGATCCACAACCATCGCGATGTCCAAACCGTCGTGCGACGCGACGCGTGTTTGGGGCGGGGCCGAGCAACCTGTGGAGTTATCCGCATTGATTGCCGTTACTTCCCTGCTGCTTACGATCCATCTACTAGCGGCCAGTGTCGCCTCGATCGGTCCGCTGGTGGGCGTGTGGCTGGAAGGTCCAGCCGCTCGGGGGGACCGCACTGCGCGTCGGCTCGCGCATTCCCTCGCTTGGCATGCGCTCGCCGCCCTGGCCGTGACCGCGGTCGCGGGCGTGCTTCAGGGATGGTTGGCCTGGAATGAGAACTATCAAACGGCTGTCGCCAAGCTGGGTGGAAAAGTCTTCTACGGCGTGCTTGAAGTGCTGTTCTCCGCGGCGTTGATGGTGTTCATCGCTGTCAGTTGGCGACGACAGCGACAACGCGACATCGACGCCGACATCAACGCCGGCGCTGAAGTCAGCGTCGGCACCGAAGTCAGCGCCGGCGCTGAGCTTGGTCGGCTTGCGCCGCTTCAAGGGCGATGGTGGCGAGTGACCATGGCGATTCTGGCGGGTAGCAACCTGATCTATCACTTTCCGATTTTGATGGTCGTGATGGCCCGACTGGTGTCGGGCGAAGACGCGCCGACGGCCGTGTTGACCGCCGCCGATTTTCGGCAGCGGATTGTCGAACCGGCCGTGTTGGCTCGCTGCCTGCATTTTTGGCTCGCTTCGGTCGCCGTGACGGGCGGGTGGATGTTGGCGATCAGTTGGCGTTGGGGAGGCGGCGACGCGGCGCCGATCGCGCGGTGGGGAGCCCGCATCGCGGTCGTCCCCGCACTGTGTCAGATTCCCAGCGGCATCTGGCTTCTCAGCGAGCTGCCACCGTTGCGGCAGAGCCGTCTGCTGGGTGGCGATGGCTTGGCGACGGCGGCCTTCGCGGCCTCCGTGCTGCTCGCCCTGTGGTTGCTCAATCAACTGGCGGCGATTGGCTTCGGCGAGACGGACCGGCCGCGATTGGGCCGCGCCGCCGCAACGCTGCTCGCCGTCCTGACGCTCATGGCCTACGTGTTGCGGTCCGCGAACGGTTCCCCTTAGGAGACTACGCCTTGTCCGCTCCCGAAGTCATTACGCTGCGCCATTCGGACGGCGCTGAGGCCCGAATCCTGGCCGGTTTTGGTTTCAATTGTTTTTCCTGGGTGGTTCCGGTTGGCGGGCGGCGTATCGAGACGCTGTGGCAGCATCCCGAATTCGCGGGCGGAAAGCAGCGTCCGTCCGGCAGCGGCATTCCGTTGCTCTTTCCCTTTCCAGGGCGGATCGAGGCTGGTCGCTTCGAGTGGGACGGCCGCGAATATTCCCTGCCGGCCAACGACAATCGCGGCAACGCGATCCACGGCTTTGTGCATGAACGTCCCTGGCGAGTGCTCGAACGCACCGATACCTCGGCCGTGGGCGAGTTCCATGCGGATCGCGACGCGCCGGAGATTCGCGGCCTGTGGCCGGCCGATTTCCGGATTCGCGCTCGCATCGAATTGGCCGCCACAACCCTGCGACTCGACTTCACCTGTGACAATCCAGACTCGCGACCGCTGCCCTGCGGTTTCGGAACCCATCCTTACTACCGAGTGCCGCTCGGCGGCGCCCATGCGGACGCCTGCGTGGTGCGGCTCCCCGTTCGCTCGCGGTGGGAATTGATCGAACTGCTCCCGACAGGGCGTCGACTGACGCTCGAGAACGGCGACGCCTTGCGGGCGGGCGAGCCGTTCGGTCAGCTGCGCTTCGATGACGCGTTCACCGATCTGGAATTCAGCGGCGATTGGATGGCCGCATCGATCGCCGATCCTGAAAGCGGCACACAATTGACGGCCCGTGCCAGCTCGGGCTTTCGCGAATGCGTCGTGTACACGCCGCCACACCGCGAGGCGATTTGCATCGAACCATTGACTTGCGTCCCCGGCGCGATCCTCCTGCAAGCACGCGGAATCGACGCTGGCCTGCGAGTGCTAGCGCCCGGAGAATCGTTCTCCGTTTCGATGGAACTGGCAATCGAGACGACGCGTGACGTCAAAGCGTGACGTCAAAGCGTGACGACAACGCGTGAAGCTAACACGTGACGAAACGCTGGCCACTCTTGTCGACGGGGCGTTTCGCAAGAGCCGCGAATGATCCGGACGAAATGTCAGCCCTCGATGCGAACGGTCACGCGATCCGCGCCGTTCCACACGTAGCCGTCGGGATTCCAGGCGACAGTGCCGTCGAGCGGTTGGGAGTTGCCCAGCGTATCGATCGCGCGGCAGATGAGCGTGTGCGATCCGGCGGGCAGCGACAGCGCCGCCTGCCATGGCTGCCAAGCGTAACGGCCGGCGCGTTGCATCTCGGCTCGGCGCCAAGTCTGTCCGCCATCGCTGGACAGTTCCACCGCGTCGATCAGGGCCGTGCCGTCGTTCCAGGCGACGCCGCTGGCCAACAACTTGGCACCTTTCGCGGCCGAGTTATGGACGGGCGAAAAGAAGACGCTCTTGATTTTCATGCGCCAATGGGCGTCGCTGTTGTCGATCCGATAGTCGAAGGCGCCGCCGGGCTGGATGAGTTCGCGTGGTGTCCGATAGCGTTTGGATTGATGGTGGTTGACCGATTCCTGTGGATCGAGTCGGAGCCGGGACAGCCACTTCACGTGCATCGTGCCGTAGTAGCCGGGCGTAACCAACCGCAAAGGGCCACCGTGGACCGACGGCAGGGGCTGTCCGTTCATTTCGAACGCCAGGATCGCGCGCGACAGCGTTTCGTCGAGCGGCAGGCTGTGCTCGAAGTCGGCCGCGCCGGGCTTGCCAGGCGATTCGGCGCCTTCCGCCGTGATGAACCGGGCCGACGCGTGGGGCCGCACATCGAACTTCTCGAACACGCTTTTTAGCGACACTCCTTTGAATCGGACGTTGCCCATCGCGCCGTAGGACCACTGCGAGCCTTTCACGGGGGACACGGCGCTGAACATCGCGCGACCGTTCCCCGAGCACTGCAAGACCAACTCGTGTTCGACCTGCGGCAGCGTTTTCAGTTCGTCGAGCGTGACGACTCGAGGGAACTCGAGCAATCCGGCCACTTCGAGCCGCCATGGACCGGCGGGAGCGGGCGCGAGTGTCGCGGACCAGTCGGGCTGCTGGTTGTTTCGCACGAACAGTTTGGCGGCCGGCGTGATGGTGTCTTCGCGGAGCAGTTCCAGCGGTGTTTCGATTTCAAAGCCGGTGCGCGCCGGGTTGTGAACCAGTAGGCGCCGATCCTTGCCCGGAATCAGCAGGTCCGCCGTCGGCTTGGCTCCCTCCTCCGCGGCTGCGGCCGCCATCGCGGCTCTGTCCCTTAAATGCGGACCGGCGAAAATCGAACTCGCCGAATCGGGGCCGTGCCCGCTTCGCGCGAATCGACTGAGCTCGGCGAGCGGGTGCGCCGCCGCTAGGGCAGCCATTGCCTGGAGGCCGCCGCGCAGCAAGACTCGCCGCGACAGTCGCTCGGCGACTTGCGTTTGGAACGAAAGGTTCGCATCAAAATTCGGGACGCGTCGCATGGCTCGTGCTCCAAGGAGGCATTCGTGGCGAAACCAGTTCTTCGCCGCGCGCATCACCATAACGGCCAGAGGCCGGCAAGATAAGCCGGGCCGCGACCCGATTGGGAAACCTCATCGCGACGGCTGCCAGACCCGCATCGCTGCGGAGCCCCACGGCCGTCGAATTGCCACGCCCGAACGCGATGGACCGGACGGTTTACAACACGCCGCCGTGGATGCGCTGGAGCGTCATGTGGTCGGGCATGTCGAGGAACCAAAACCGTTCCCACTCCAAGAGCAGGTTACGGAGGTCTTCCGACGTGAAGATCAATTGCTGCGTGCGGTGGGCAGGGTCCGCCGAGTAAATCGGCAGCAGGCAACCGGTTCCCGACGAGAGCGCCAATCCAAGCAGCGCTGAAAAGAGCAGCCGACGCATGTTTCGTCCTCCATGACCTACAAGCAAAATCGCTGTTTCGTGCTAAGTTGGTGAGCTACGCCGCAAGGGCGGGTGCCGTTCGGGTTTGTCGGCCCGACGTCTGGGGGCGCCATCCTTGGCTGCCGCCGTCACGGGCACGCTGCATACCGGGCCGGGTTGTCGTGTCTGGAACTCGCTGGGAATCGCTGGAACAAACTTCGGGATCTCGGGCGTGTCTTCGGGTTTTGTCGGTGTGCTGGGCAACGCTGGATAGGATCGGTGGAAGCGCTCGGACCGAGGGTTTCTCAGTTCGAACGTTGATCGCGGTCCGGGTTGTCCTTCGGACTGGATTTGGCGGGAGCGTTGGCGTGTTCCGCCGCGTTGGCGATTTCCTGTGCCAACCGCGCTTCCTCGGCCTCTTCCAGTTGTCGCACTCGTTCTTCCATCTGTTTGCCAGGCTTGAAGGTCACGACGAACTTTTGCGGCACATCGACTCGTTGTCCGGTCCGCGGGTTACGCGCTTTGCGAGCAGCCCGTTGTTTCACCTCGAACACGCCGAAATTCCGCAATTCGATGCGTCGTTCCTCCACCAACGTGTCCACTATCGCTTGGAACGTGTTTTGGACGATTTCCTTCGTCTTCAACTGCGTCATTCCGATCTTGTCGGAAATCGTCTTCACGATCTCTTTCTTCGTCACGACTCAACTCCTGAGGCAACGCGGCGTGGTTTCCAAGCCTCGAACGCACTGCCAATCGAGCGTCTAACTATCGCCAGCATCACGACATACGATCAAGGAAGGCCAAATGTAAGGGCCGTTTGGTCGATCGTCAAGGTCATCCTGGCCGCCCAAGTCGGGGTCGAATCATTGGTATCAGCGGCGGGGTGTCGAAAACAACCGCGTGGTCGGACGACCTCAACGCGTTCGCATTCGGCACACATTCCGCTGCCGCACAGGTTATCGACCCCCTAGGCCGCAAACTTTAGCCAGTCGCTAAAATCGCCACAATCGGACCTTGCCGCCGGTTCGCCGGCCGTTTCCGGCAACTTCCCAACCTTCACACGTGGAAGACTTTACGTTGAGCCTCGATGACTTCGATGGAATGCAATTTTCCTTGGCCGCTGCCGGGGCAAACTTGGCAGGTGTGCGCCCAGTCGTCCGGGCGTTTCAGGTTGCTGTCCCAAAACGGCCAGGTGCGGCATTGCCGCGGCCGCGCTTCGTAGACGGTGCAGCGACGGGATTGTCCGTCGAAAAACACGCAGTCACCGTTGTCTCGCTCGATGAGGCTCCGCCGCGCCCCGACCCGGCGGACATACCGCTGCTCGAATTCGGCCAGCGGTTCGTTCCTTAACTTGGCCAGCGACTCGATTTCGGCCGCGTTGACCCAGACGAATCCCGGCGCCCCAGTGCAGCAGTTCCCGCACTGCGTACACTCGAATCGCAAACCATCACGGTACCAGGGCGACTTGTCCTCGCCCCGTGGTCCGCTCGCTTCCCCTGCCATGGTCTCTCTTCTCCCGAAAAACAATGAAATCGACCGAGCAGTTGACTGGATCGTGGTTGACTGGAACGCGGGTTACTGGAACCCAGATTATTGAAATCCGGATTATTGGAACCTGCTTTACTGGAAGCCGGCCAGACCGCGGGAGGCCAGCGAGCCGACCAGTTTTTTAAGCGAGTCATCGTCGCCTTTGCGGGCGACGAGCGTCGCGTCGGCCGTGTGGACGATCACGAGGTCGCGAACACCGACGGTCGCGACCAAATGGCCGTCGGCGGAGCGGATGACGCAATCCTGGGTATCCAGGCCGGCGTGCAACCCGTCGACCGTATTGCCGGCGGCGTCGGCCCCCCGCAGCCTCGGCAGCGCCGCCCAGCTACCCACATCATCCCAGCCGAAGGGGGCTTCCAGCACGCACAGATCGCGATCATGTTCGAGCACCGCGTAATCGATCGAGATCGATTTGAGTTGCGGAAAGCGTTCGCGGACAGCGGTGTCCCAGGAAGGCGTATCGAAAGAGGCGGCAAGGTTCGCGAGCCCCGCATGCAGTTCCGGTTCAAAGCGGGCGAGGCCTTCGAGGATTCGCCGGGCACGCCAGCAAAAAATGCCGCAGTTCCAATAATACTGGCCGGTTTGCAAAAACGCGGTCGCGACCTCCACCGACGGCTTCTCGCGAAACGCCTTCACGCCGAACGCCGCGGTGGACCCGCCCAGCAAGCTCGCCCCAGGCAGCCGTTCGGCGCGTTCGATATACCCGTAGCCGGTGGCCGGATACGAGGGGCGAACGCCAAACAGAACGAGCCGCTGCGAATCAGAGTTCACGAGGTCGACGGCGGCGGCTACGCCATCTTGGAACTGACGCGGTGTTTGAATCGCATGATCGGCCGGCAGCACGAGCATCGTGGCGTCCGGATCGCGAGCCGCGAGGCAGGTGGCCGCCAAGCCGACACACGGCGCCGTGTTCCGCCCGCACGGTTCGACCAAGATCTGGCTCGCCGGCACTTCGGGAAGTTGCCGCGCGGTCTCGGCCGCGAGCGACTCGCCGGTGACCACCCACATCCGTTCGGGAGGAATCCACGGCTGGCAGCGGTCTAGCGTCGCTTGGAGTAACGAACGATGGCCATCGAGCGTCAGGAGTTGCTTCGGTCGATGTTGGCGACTCGCCGGCCAAAACCGAGTGCCGCTTCCACCCGCCATGATTACGCCGTGCAGCATCCGCAGACTCCTTCCCGGTCCAAGCCCCGCTCACAACGAATGTCGTATCCGACAACGCGTCACAAGGCAACCATGGACGACCGCCAAGATGCCGCCCACAGCAGGTCGATCCGGATCAAAACCAGAATCGACCCCAGCATCAGTGCCATGCAGGAGCGACGGACAGGAGTCAATCGGCTTGCCGCAAGGCTGGAACTCGCATCCGATCCCCGCGTCCCACGGGCGGAACGACCCGAGGGATCATCAACGTGCGGCGAACAGGTCCGACGCGATCGCGTCCAGCGTATCGTCCGACAATCTGGCGTCCGACAAGTTGGCGTCCGACAAGCCGGCGTCCGACAAGCCGGCGTCGGACAAGCCGGCCAGCGAAATCGAGTCGTCGGTCGGCGGAAAACTCGTCGAGTGGCCAGTATCGAGTTGGGCGAGCAGGCAGGCGTCGGCCAAGCTGGGTGTCAGGACGGAATGGGCCGCGGTGCCAAGATCGCGGCTCCAAGGGCCGCTTGCGATTTCGTTGGCCTCTGCGTTCGCGTTGGCCGCTACGAGAGCGTTGGCGTTCAGGTTCGCGTTGGCGAACCGATTGGACACTCCACTGGGACCGTCGCCGAGCACAACCGCGAAGGTGTCACCCCATGCCTGCAGCGCATCGTCGGCCAAGTTCGAGGCGATCGGTGCGGAAGAGGCGAGTGCGTTCGTTTCCGGCTGGGATTCGGAAGCTTCACCCGCACCGGCATTCAGCGCGTTGATGATCTGCAACACGTCCAGCGCGGTGAGGAATCCGTCGCCCGTCACATCGTAGAAGAACGGAGGATCGACGGGCGCCGTCGGCAATTGGCCGTTGGGGCCGATGACCGACATCGCGTTCAATTCGTTGATGACCAGCAGCGCGTCGAGCGCTTCCACACTGCCATTGCGGCTGACATCAAGGCGGTTTTCGGGATTCTGCCAGCCGATGACCGTGACGGTGACCTGTGCGGTTTCCAAGCCGCCACGGCCGTCGTCGACGGTGTAGGTGAACGTCTCCGTCCCTAGGAATGGCTGGGGCGGCGTGTAGAGAATCGAAAGCCGGTCCGGCGAGATCTGTAGAATTCCGCCATTCGACGCGACACCCACCGCGGAGACCGTGAGGACATTCGTGCCGTCGGGGTCGAAGTCGTTGGCGAGCACTTCGAGTGTGTTGGCGGTCGAGTTTTGCGGGATGAAATAGGCGTCGTCCGCCGGAATCGGCAGACTGTTGAAATTGCCGACGTTGATCGTGACCAGGGCGGTGGCGAACGCCCCGCGGCCGTCGCTCACCGTGTAGCTGAACGTTTCGACCCCCGCGAACTGCGGCGCTGGCGTGTACCGCAGCACCGTGTTGTTCTCCGCCGCCACGATCGTGCCGCCACGATTCGGGGCGCTTACCGTGGTGATGGTCAACACTTCGTTGACGTCGGGCAGCGTGGAATCGTTCGCCAACACCCGCAGTCGATTCGCCGTGCTGTTGCGGTTGATATTGTAGCTGTCGGGCGTCGCGATGGGCGGGTTGTTCACCACCGTCACCGTTAGGCTGACCGTGCCGGTGGCTTGGGCTCCGCTCGAATCGAGCACGGTATAGGTGAGCGAATCGGGGCCCAGGTAACCCGGTTCCGGCGTGTAGGCGATGCGGATGCCGTTGTCGATGATCGCCGTGCCATGCGCCGGGGCGGTGAGCGAGAGTATTTGCAAGGTTTCGTCGCGGTCGGGCTCAATCGAGTCGTTCGCGAGCACTTCGAGCGGGTTGTTCAGCGTGTTCGGATTGATCGCGAAGGAATCGTCCCGAACGGTCGGGGGATCGTTGCTGTTCTCAACCGTGACGGTCACGGTCGCGGTTGTCGAGCCCCCGTTGCCGTCGATCACGGTGTACGGGAATGTTTCGACGCCCTCGAAATTCGGCGCCGGGCTATAGAAAACCACTTGCCCGTCGAGTTGTACCGACCCGCCGGCGCTCGCGGGGCCGACCGCCACCAACGTCAGAATCTCGCCGACATCCGGCAGTCCGGTGTCATTCGCCAGGACGTCGAACCGATGCCCCGAGGAGTCCTCGGGCACCGTGTAGGCGTCTGGACCGGTTGCCGGATTCTCATTGATATTGCTCACCTCGACCGACACGGTCGCTGTCGACTGGCTTCCGAGACCGTCGACGATCGTATAGGTAAATGTCTCCAGGCCCGCGAAATTGGCCGCGGGCGAATACTGCAGACTGCGGCCGCCGACAATCCGCAGCATGCCGCCCGCCGATGGCGTCGATGTCTCCGTGATGTTCAGCAACCCGCGGGAGTCGACCAGATCGTTGACCATCACCGCCAGCGAATTTGATGAAGAATCCTCGCGGACTCGATAGTAGTCGGCCACGGCTCGCGGCAATCGCAGCGGCGGTTCGACAAACGCGACGAACGTCTGGCTGTCGGAGGAACGAGCCGAGAAGAATTCGACCTCGTCGAGCAACGTCGTGGTCAGGATGATGTTGCCGTTGTTCGACGCGATCGCCAAACAGGGATACGACGCCTGTCCCGGCACACAGCCGTCCGCTTTGATGTCGATGTCGCCCAGGAAACCGCCGACGGGGTTGTCGCGCGCCGCGAGCAAAATGCCATTCGAGTCGTAATGGGAGACGCCCGGCTGGGTCGCGTAAATGTGGCCGGCCGAATCCACCGCGATCGCCCGATGGTCGGCGGGCAACGTAACCGTCCGCAGCAGCCGGAAATCCGCCGGATCAAACACCTTGACCGTGTTGCCGCCACCCGACGAAGAGCCGGTGTAAATCAACGCGTACACCAAGCCGTCCAGTCCGACCGCGATGTCCATCACGTCGCCGCCGTCCGCCGAAAACCGGTCCGCGGAATCGGCGTTTTGAGCCGTGAACCGCGTGTTGTTCGGCTCGACTTCCGTAACGGTGGCGTCGCCGCCCGGAATGAACGTCGAGTGACCGGCCACCGACATCTGCAACGAATAGGTGGCTCCCGGCGGCACGCCTTCGGGAATGCAGCACCCCCCGACCTCCACCAAGTACTGGCCAGCCGCCGGAAACGTGTATTCCAAATAGGCGTCGCGATTGGAAACGCTACCCGTCTGTCCCAACAACGGTGAATTGAAGACGGCCGAATTGGCCAGCAAGACGCCGTTGGCGTTGTAAAGACGGAGGGAAGAATGAAAACTGCCCGGGCCGCCCGTGTCGCCATCGTCAATATCGAAAATGCCCCGCGAGTTCGCCGCCGGCACCGTGATCGTGTAGTAGTCCAACGAACCGTCGCCCGTGCCCAACACCGTGACGTGCGGGATCGATTCGGAGGTGTTCGTTTGCGAATCGCCGATGCGAGCATCGAACCCGCGAGTCCACCCCGATTGCACATTGTCCGAATTGAAACGGACAATGCCCCGCCCTCCGACCGGCTCGCTACGCACCCGCATGTCTGTGCCGTAAACAAAATCGCCCAACGCCGCCAAGCCGCCGAAGGTGAAGTTGTTCCCAGTGCTCCAGAACGGCACCACCGAGTTGGAAAGCGTGCCCGCCACCGGGTCGTACGTCGTCAATCGCGGATCAAACGTGCCATTGAACACGGCGGCGTTGCCATTCGAATCCAACACCACATCCCGGGCCCGCTCGGAGATCACCGTGCTCGGGTGGGGAATCGCCGTCGATTGCACCATCGTGCCCGTCGGTGTGAACTCGTAGAGCATCGATGGCTGATTCGACGGCGAACTGGTCACCAGCAAATTGCCCGGCGTAAACGCCGCCAGCAATTGACGCGACTCGAGCCGTTCGAGCTGGGGGCGCTCAAGCCAGGGCTGACCGAGCTGCCGCCGACCGAGCGGCTGCCGTTTGAAAGTCCATGCTCGCTGCGGCCCAGTCCGTTCCGAGCTGCTTCCCAACCGCCGTTCCCCCGCCAGTCCTGCCCTCGTCGGTTGCGCCGCCGGTCGCTGTGTCCGTCGCCGCCATGCCCGCGACGCCTGCGAAATGAGCTGCCACACCACAGAACAACTCCTTAACCGGTAACGACTTGCAAAGTACCAACGAGGCGACGAGCGGGGCCGCGACACGGTCCGGGCGCGCAGAGACACAACAATCGCCGTAGCATCGTAACACGCGCTAGAAGTCGCATCAACAAAACAGATAGTCTGGGAAGAATGGATAAAGCCAGGTTGTCGATCCGTGGGTCGCATAAACGGAATGATCCGACATCTTGAGCGCCGTTCTACCGTGGTTTGTCCGCGAAGGCAAAAAACTGGTCTACCGCCAATCTCAAGTTCTTCTGTAGAGTCCGCGCCAATCAACGCGGGGGGCAGTCCGCGCGTTGTGGCAATCCGAAACGATCAGGGACGCCAACAGGCGAACGATCATGGGCGGCAACTACCCGATGCGCTGGAATCGACCGGAAAACACGGCACGGAGTGACAGGGGCGGCGTCAATTCACAGCGCGGCTTCAACCGCATTCCCACGCCGTGCCGACGGCCTCTGTCTCGCCTGCCAGGGAGTCCGACACTGGTTTTGGCCGTCGTGGCGGCGCTGACGGGGTGCATGCTCGTCGGTCCCCTTGCTCAAGCCCAGACGCGACGGCCGACTGGCCTGCAGCCACTGCGGCCGAGCACCGGCAGCCAAACGGGCACGGCCGGCGAACTGTCGAGCGGCATGTCGGACAGCGCTCCGAGTGGCAAGTCGGCCAGCAAGTCGGCCAGCAAGTCGGCCAGCAAGTTCGGTAGCACGTCAGGAGGCAAGTCGGTTAGCACTTCGAGCCCGAATAGAGAGCGAGCGAGCGGCGTCGGTCGTCCGTCGGTGACTTCCGCGGCGACTTCTCCGGTGAATTCCGCTCGCATTGCCCGGGTTTCCGCCGAGGAGGTGATTGAGTCCTCGCCGGCCGAAGGGCTGGGACCTGCCAATGCCGGGGACGAGGGAGCGGGTGGCGAACCGGCGGAGGATGGGGGCCCGAGCGAGGCGGGCGAGGGCGAGGCGGGCATTGGTGGAACCGCGGATGAGATGGCCGTGGAAACGGCCGAGGACGCCGGGACTGAAGCGGCAACCGAGTCGTCGAGCGGCCCGATTCTTTTGAACCCGCGGACGCCGCCACGCGATTACGCGCCTGAGAAACGTATTCCGCGAGTCTTTTCCGCGCCCCAGGGGGGCAATCGCACCGCGATGCGGTCGTCGTCGGCTGGGGCCCGACCGATGAATTCCGTGCTGAGCAATCGCGACGAGCCAGCGGCCGGCGAGCCACCGGCGGGCGAGGCCACCGAAGACGGCATGCCGTCTGGCGACTCACGGGCCAGGGGCGGAGACGGGCGTGAACTGGAACGCCGCGGCGTCGATGCCAACTCCGATCGCGGCTACGAACCGGGCCATCGATTCGCGGATGCTCCGGAACTGTTTACGGAGCCGTGGGCCGAGCCGCTCTATGACCGCAGGGGGTGCTGGTGGGTGAGTGGCGAATATTTGATGTGGTGGCGGAAGGGTGTCGATCTGCCAACGATGGCGAGCACCGGTCCGCTCGATCAACAGGGCGTTTCGACTCTTTATGGCGATCAAACGGTTGGCGACCAGGCGCGTCCCGGCGGACGGCTATCGTTGGGCTGGGCGGGCGGCCCCCATCAGCGCCAGGGCTTTTTCGCTCGTGTTTACTTTATGGAAACCGGCACTTCCGACTATTCGTCGAACGATACCGAAAATCCGGGACTGTCCCGCCCGTTCCTGGACTTGAGCGGCAATCTGCCCGAGCCAAACGCGTTGTTAGTCGACTCGTTGCATGTGCGCACCGAATCCGATTTTGTCGGCGGCGACATCATGATGCGACAGATGATCCATCTCAGTCCGCTCGCGCGGGTCGACTTCCTGCTCGGCTATCAATTCGCCCGCATCGACGAGAGCCTGCGAATCGACAGCTTGGCGAACAATGTGTTTGAACTGACGGATCATTTCGCCACCGCTAACGAATTCCACGGCGGCGCGCTCGGGTTGCAATTCATCTATGACCGGCCCGGTGTGCGGTTGGATATGCTGGCGAAAGTCGGACTTGGAAGTATGCAACAGGAGATCGTGCTGGCGGGTTCGAGCAGTAGCGACCCTCAGGCCGGCTTGCTTGTCCAGGCCTCGAACCGCGGTCGCTACACCCATAGCGAATTCATGGCGATCCCCGAGTTCGGCGCGACGCTGACATGGGCCGTCGCGCCGTCGATCGAGTTCTCGCTTGGCTATTCGCTCTTATATTTCCCCGGAGTGGTTCAAGCGGCGAGCGGCATCGATTCGCAGTTGGCGGTCGACTTGAATCCCAACGGCTCGCGTCCCCGCTTCGTATTCCACGACAGTGAATACTGGATCCACGGCCTCAACCTGGGACTCTCCTGGCGATACTAAGATCGCCGAAAACTCGTGGTTTCCGTGTGGGATTCGCGCGGTTGTTATTTTGGGAACCTAAAGGGTCCTTATGGGGTTTCCTGTGGGTCGCCATCGCAGGAATCGCTGGGTGCGGCTGTCGCCGTGGCTCGGAAGTTCGGCGAGGCACGAATCTTCGGCGGAACT